>JAEYWB010000264.1 GCA_023429275.1 Planctomycetota bacterium | reverse complement strand
CCGCTGGCGCGTCGCGGCGAAACGGTGGAGCTGCGGCGCCGCTTTGTGCGTTGCCTGCGCGCTCTTCATCCTGTGTCGGGTTCTCTCCGATCAGATTCCCATGTCCGACAGCCTGTCGGCGAACTTGGAGAGCGCTCCCGTCAGCGTCGGATGGCGGATTTCCAGCTCCGCCAGGGCGGCGCGGATCCGTTCGCCGATCGGTTCCTCGGCCGGGTCGGCAGCAGGAGGGGACTCGGGGCTCCGGATCAGCCGTTCCAGGTCACCCTTCACGACCGCCAGGGACGATCGCGTCGCGTCGTCGAGTTCCGTGCGGTTCGACAGGTCTTCGTGCAGCGACTCGAGCGTGCGAAGCAGTTCGTCTCGGTTCATCGGACAATTCCTTTCAGTCGGTCATTCAGCTCGGGATTCCGGAACGAGCGTCTGCTCGCCCGTCGCGGGGGCGCCGGCGGTTCCTTCGGGCTCTTCTTCGATCAGGGGCCAGCTCAGCCGGAACCGGCATCCCTCGTCGGGACGGGTATCGACCGTCAGCTCCCCTCCGTGTTCGCGAACAATCTTCTGTGTCACCGCCAGTCCGAGGCCCGTTCCCTTTCCACCCTTCGTCGATTCGAAGACGTTGAAGAGGCGGGGGAGGTCGGCCGGATCGATCCCCGGGCCGTTGTCGGCCACTTCCACCACGATCCGCTCGGCCGGCTGATCGTAATGTGTCCGAAGGGCGACTTCGCCCCCCGCCTTCCCTCCGAGGGCGTCGAACGCGTTCGTCACGAGGTTGAGGACCGCCCGGTGAATCCCCTCGGCGTCGAACAGGGAAATCGGCATGTGCTCGTCGGCGACAAACGTGAACTTCGTCTGCGACTCCTCGCCGCGGGCCTGCATCAGTTCGAAGACCTCCCTGACCGTCTCGTTGACGTTCGCAGGCTCGAGCTTCGGCTGCCGCTCCTTGCTGAACGTCAGCATGTCCATGACCAGGTTGTAGATCCGGTCCTGGTTCCGCTCGAGAATCCTCCACCCTTTGCGGACGAGCTCGGTGTTCTCTTCTTTGAGCCCCATGTCGATCAGGTAGCTGCCGCCGCGGACCCCCTGCAGGATGTTCTTGACGTGGTGGCTGAGCGTGGCGATCGTCGTCCCGACGGCGGCGAGCCGCTCCGCCTTCACGAGGGACTCCTGGTAGCGGTTGTTCTCCACGGCGAGTGCCGACTGCCGGCCGATCGCGGCGAGAAGATTCAGCAGCTCCTCGTTGAACCGCTGAAGCGTCCGACCGGGAACGATCTGCCCGTTCGTCGTCGTGTCGACGTAGATCACCCCCATGAGCTCGTAACGCCCCTGCATCGGGACACACATCGCCTCGCGGATTCCCGCCTGGATGATGCTGTTGCCGTCGTTGAAGCGGGAATCGTGCTGGGCGTCGGTCGTCAGGACCCCGATTCCGTGCCGGATCACGTACTCGACGATACTGGTCGAGATCGGCATCCGCTGGGTGACGTCGACCCCCGGGCGGTGCCCGACCACCCGCGGTTCGATCCGGTCGGTCTTGCTGTCGGCGACCAGCATGCAGCCCCGGTCGGCCCCGAGGACCTGGAGCGACAGATCGAGGATCCGCTGCAGGAGCTGATCCAGCGGGACCGACGGCCGGACCGCCTCCTCGGAGATCCGGTAGAGAAGCTGCAGGTTTGTCCCGACATGAGCCCGCGGCGGAACGACGAGCTTCGACGCCGGCAGCTGGCCGACAATTCGGGAGCGGTCCCCTTCCTCTTCCTTCTTCAGCAGGTTGATCTGCTCGGCGACGCGGCGTTTCGGTGGCGTCGCGGAGCTCTCGCGGAAGAGAAGTATGGTCCGCCCGACCTGCACCTGGTCGCCATTGAAAAGCCGCTGCTCCTTGATCGGCTGCCCGTTGACGAACGTGCCGTTGGAGCTTCCCGCATCGCGGATCAGCCAGTCCCCCTGTTCCGTCAGGACGATGAGGGCGTGCGCGCGGGAGACTTCGGTGTCGAGGATTCGAACTTCGTTCGTGGTTCCACGACCGATCCAGGCGGGGGGATCGACGACTTCAAACTGCCGCCCCTGGTCGGCTCCCTGAATCACGAGGAGCGTGGCTGATGACACTCGAACACCTGAGACAATTCGCGAATCGCTGGATCGGAGGCTGCAAGGAGCCCCTGCCTCCGATCATACCGCTTCCCGCGGCAGATGGGATTGCCTCGCAGAGAATTCTGAATTGTGCGATGGCCGCGGCCGGGTGAGTCAAAACCAACGGGGCAGATCCGGGCCCGCTGGGCCTGGCCGAGCGAACGGACAGCCCTGAGGCCGGGAGGAAGGTCGGCGAAGTCATCGGCGGCCAACCATCGACAGAGCCGCGAAAGGCTCGGGCTGCCCAGCTTCAAGGGGGGGATGACCGAGTTTTTGCACGACCGGCCAGTCGGGCCCGGTGGCCACGGCGAATCGCCGTCCGAAAAACGAAGAGCCGGGGAGTTCGTTCGAAGACTCCCCGGCTCTGTCTGATTCCATCTGTCCGTCCGCGTCGCTCAGCCGAGCTTCACCGTCACGGTCTTGAGCTCCGTGTAGAGCTCGAGGGCCGCTTCGCCGTTTTCACGGCCGTGGCCCGACATCTTGAAGCCGCCGAACGGCGTCGTGGCGTCGACGATATGGTAGCAGTTGACCCACACCGTCCCCGCCTTGACGTGCCTGGCGTAGAGGTGGGCCTTGTCGATGTCCTTCGTCCAGATCGCCGCCGCGAGACCGTAGTAGGTCCGGTTCGCCCGGTCGAAGACTTCTTCGGCACTCTTGAACGGGAGGACGCTGACGACCGGTCCGAAGATCTCGTCCTTCGCGATCGCCATGTCGTCCTTCACGCCATCGAAAATGGTCGGCTCGACGTAGAAGCCCCGCTCTCCCGCCTTCTGGCCGCCGGTGACGAGCTTCGCCCCCTGCTTCTGGCCGATGTCGACGTAACCGAGGATCTTGTCGAGCTGCTCCTGCGAGACCTGCGGCCCCTGCTGCGTTCCCGGATCGAGCGGGTCGCCGAGCCGGCGGCCCTTCGCCTTCGCGGCGAGCTTGCTGACGAACTCGTCCCGGATCTTGTCCTCGACGAACAGCCGGCTTCCCGCCGTGCAGCACTGGCCCCCATGGAAGTAGATCGCGTGGAACGCGCCGTCGACAGCGTCATCGATATTCGCGTCGGCGAAGATGACGTTGGGGCTCTTCCCGCCGAGCTCGTAGCTTGTCCGCTTGAGAGTGTCGGCCGTCGCCTTCTGAATGATCTTGGCCGTATCGACGTGCCCCGTGAAGGCGATCTTGTCGACGTCGGGGTGGGTGCACAGGGCGGCGCCGGCCGTCTCGCCGAAGCCGTTGATGATGTTGAGGACCCCCGCCGGAAGACCGCATTCGGCCGCGAGCTCGGCGACGCGGAGGGCCGACAGCGGCGTCTGCTCCGCCGGCTTCATGACGACGGTGTACCCGCAGGCGAGGGCCGGGCCGAGCTTCCACGCCAGCATCAGCAGCGGAAAGTTCCAGGGGATGATCTGGCCGACGACGCCGACCGGCTGCCGCAGCGTGTAGGACAGGAAGCTGCCGCGGACCGGGACCGTCCGCCCTTCGAGCTTGTCCGCCCAGCCGCCGTAGTAGCGGAGGGTGTTGGCGACCCCCTGCATGTCGCCACGGGAGTCGGTGATCGTCTTGCCGCAGTTGATCGATTCGAGAGCGGCAAGCTCCTCGAGGTTCCGCTCGACCGCGTCGGCGAGCTTGAACAGGATCCGGCCGCGGTCGGCGGCGTCCATGCTGGCCCACGGTCCCGACTCGAGTGCCCGGCGGGCCGCCTTGACCGCCCGATCGACGTCCTCCGCTCCCCCCTCGGCGACAGAGGCGATCGTCTCCCCGGTCGCGGGGTTCAGGGTCTCGAAGGTCTTGCGGCTGGCGGAATCGACCCACTCGTTGTCGATGAACAGTTTCGTGAGCTTGATCTTCGGGGGAGCGACGCGCGCCTGGGCAGGAGCCATGTGGGAGTGTCCTTGAACGCAGGAGGAAAAGAACCCCGCTCGATCGGGAATTGCGGGAGCGGGCACTGCGAAATACGCTCTCCAGTCGAGAAGGGAATTCGGAGAGACGTGATTCCGTTGCCGGCTCGAAATCATGGCCGATCCGTTCGCGGTCATGCAAGCGACCGTCCGATTCACTCCGCGCGGAGTGGACCACATCCGATCCCTTCACCCGGCCGGCCAGGCAGCTCCGCTCGATGCGTCTTCTCCCCGTCCTCGACATCCGCCACGGCAGGGTCGTTCATGCCCGCGCGGGGCGACGGGACGAGTATCTCCCCCTTCGCAGCCGGTGGACCGACGAGACGACTCCGCGCGGAGTGGCCGAAGCCCTCGGCAACCTCCTCTCGACCCGAAGCCTCTATCTCGCGGACCTCGACGCCATCCTCGATGAGCGTCCCTCGGAAGAGGCGGTCGCCTCACTGGTCGATGCCGGGTTCGAGCTGACGGCGGACCTGGGGATCCGGTCCGAGAGGCAGGCGGTCAAAGCGATGGAGTCGGGGATCCGCCGCGTCGTGGTCGGGCTCGAGAGCTGTTCGTCTCCCGAGCGGCTGAGGACGATCGTTTCCGCCATCGGGGCGGAGTCGACGGTCTTCAGCCTCGACCTCCTGAACGGTTCATCGCTTTCCGGCGTTTCCGGGGCCAGCGGGTGGCCAGACTCCCCGCTGGCAATCGCCCGGGCCGCGTGGCAGGCGGGGGCGCGTTCGATGATCGTCCTGGACCTCGCCGCCGTCGGCGTTGAACGGGGAGTCATGACCTCCGAACTCTGCCGGGCGATCCGCCGGGATCCCCTGACCTCGTCGTTCGACCTGATGACTGGCGGAGGGATCCGGACCTGTGCGGATCTGGCACAGTTGCAGGACGTTCCGGTCGACGGCGTGCTGATTGCCTCGGCCCTGCACGGCCCGGAATTCGATTCCCTGGGTCTACAGGACCGGATTCCCGTCAATTCATGCTCGATCTCCCCCCCTCCGGATCGGACGGTTTCCCCGTAGGGGGGCTCTGCCGCCTGACGAACTGCGGTGCAGCGTGGCGGTTAGTGGGACGATTTCGTTACGTTATCTGGCGCGGCAGTTGTCGCCGGCCCTTTTGCGTTTCCGCACCGGCGGGCGACATACTCCCTTCCCTGAATCGGGTATCACACGTGGACTCTGTTCCCTCGGCGGCTGACACGCGTCTTCAGCGAAAGCAGGAGCGACGCGAGGCGATCATGGAGGCTGCCGCGCGGCTGTTCGCCGAGCATGGCTACACCGACTGCGACATGGAGCGGGTCGCAGCAGCGACAGGCCTCGCCAAAGGGACGCTTTACCTCTACTTCAGCTGCAAGAAGGACCTGTTCCTTGCGTGCGTCGACTGGGGTATGGCCGCCATGCGAAAGGTGGTCATGGATGCCGTGGTCCTTCCGGGACGGGGCCTCGAACGGATCGGGCGCTCCATTCGCGCCTACCTCGAGTTCTTCGACTCGAACCCTCAGTTCGTCGAGCTGATGGTCCAGGAACGGGCCAGCTTTCGTGATCGCAAGCGCATCAGCTACTTCGAACACCGCGACGAGATCCGGCTGTACTTCCGCCAGCTGTACGGAGAGCTCGTGGAGGAAGGGCTGTTCCGGAACGATGTCCCGGTGGAACGGCTTCTCGACACGGTCGGGGCCGTCATCTACGGAGCGATGTTCATCAACAACTCGGTCGGCCGGAGCTATTCCCTCGACGAGCAGTACTCCGCTCTCATGGCGGCGATCTTCGGCGGAGTCCTCACCGACGAGGGGAGAGTGGCGTTCGGAATGGGACCGCGATCGGGCGAGTCCGCAACGACCGGGATTCCAGGTCTCAACACCGCCGCCGCACGCGGCTCGATGATTGAAGAGTCCGGCAACTGAGCCGCGTCCCGACGGCCGGCACTCGGTCAGCGTCCGGTTCTCAGCTTTCGCCCGCGGCCTCCGGCGGAGGCCTCATCCGGAATTCTTCTTGTCGTTCCCAATCCAGAAGGAAAAACCATCGTTCACCATATCGCGGTAAGCGATTGTCTGTGGGGAAACCGATTCCTGCGGGACGCTGGAATCGAAGTGAACCGTCTCGTCGGCGATTTGGTGTTGATATCTCACACGGTCATAG
>JAEYWB010000255.1 GCA_023429275.1 Planctomycetota bacterium | reverse complement strand
CCGCTGGCGCGTCGCGGCGAAACGTTTATCTGCGGTGAATCCCCACGCGGGCATTGATGTAGTGCCGCAGCATCGCATCGAGGTGTTCGCTCGTCCGGACGGTCTGGTAGTCGACCATGTCTGCCGCGCAGGTCCGGCGCAGTTCATCCAGGAAGGCGTGCATCGCCGCGAGGTAGCCCTCTCTCAGCGAGCGGGGGTCGCAGACGAGTTCGCCTGATTCCTCCATCCCCTCGAACTTCGTCGTCCCGGCGTACTGGAAGTCGAGCTCTTCGTCATCGAGTACGTGGAAGATCATGACGTCGTGCCCCCGGCGACGGAGCATTCGCAGCCCCTTGAACAGTCCCTCACGGGGGGCGAGCAGGTCGGAGATGAGGACCACCATCCCCCGCTGGCTTTTCTCGTTGGCGATCTGCCTCAGGATGCCATCGAGGTCCGTCTTCTTTGCCGGCTTCTCGTTGACGAGCACCTGGAGGATCGAGCCGAGGTGCGTCGCCCGGCTGCGGGAGGGGACCTGTGTCCGGACCTTTTCGTCGAAGGCGATCAGGCTGACGGCGTCCTGCTGGCGAAGGAGCAGGTAGGTGATTGCGGCGGCGATCGAGCAGGCGTAGTCGTACTTGGTCCGCGGTCCGGAGCCGAAGTGCATCGATTCGCTCGTGTCGACGACGATCGTCGTCCGGAGGTTCGTCTCCTCCTCGTAGAGCTTCACGTAGTACTTGTCGGTCTTCGACCAGGCCTTCCAGTCGATCCGGCGGACATCGTCTCCCGGCACGTACTCCCGGTGCTGGACGAACTCGATCGACTGGCCGAAGTAGGGGGAGCGGTGCTGTCCCGAAAGAAATCCTTCGACCACCTGCCGGGCCTCGATCTCGAGGCGATGGATCCGGGCGAGTGCATCCGGCGGAAGAATGTGAGTCGCGTCGGGCTTCATATAGTGGAGAGTAACCGGCGTCCCCCATGTGGGTAGTGGGTGCGCGTCAAAATCGGAATGTCCGGATTTCAACGTGACTCTCTATTGCGGGGGAAGTGTCGTCTGAGTGATAACGCGCCGTCTGACACCTTTTCCACAGAGGCGAACTCTTTCGGCCAGGCAGGCCGTGGCGCAATTCGCGGTTGGGACACGGGTTTGAGCGACCGGGAAAAGATGAGGTGTTAACAGCCGGTTCACGTTTGACTCACGGCCGTGCCCGGGTAGCATCCCCCTCCTTGAGTGAGTCGCTCGCAGCAGGCAGGGATGGCCCCCCGATGCGTGCCAGGCCTAAACATAAGATTCTCCAGTTTATCGTTTTACGTCGATAGAAACCTGGAAGTCGGAGTGCGGGATTTTGGCAGGGAAGGGCGTGTTCAGGACATCGGCTTTTGCGATGTCCGGGACGGTACGCCGGGGGGTCTTGCGGGGAGCGGCCAAGCACCGGATGGGGGCGTGGGGCCTCCGTCCAGTTATCCCCGATCTCCCTGCACACCGAGATCACCCCGCACCACCCTTCCCCGGGTGGTAATGGAGTGCTCGTCGAGCTTCGACGAAGCGAAATCAAAATGATTTCGTTCACGGAGGTGTGCGCAACTGGGTTGCACGATGCTGCCCGAGCCGAATGGTTCTGACAATGCGCTATCGCTTCAACGCTTTGAAAAGACTCTCCAGGAGTCGGTTGGAACCCGCCGCTACCAGAGCTGGTTCTCCAGCAAGACCCGCTTCACCCTGACCGGCGACGACCTGACCGTCCTGGCGGCGAGTCCATACCTCGTCAACTGGCTTCAGCGACGGTTTCAGACCCAGATCCGCGAAGTCGCCCAGCGTGCGATCGGAGCGGGGGTCCGCCTGCAGTGGGAAGTCGATGCGACTCTCGCGCCTCCGGACTCGCTGACGGGACTCGTTTCCGATGCGGGATCGGATTCTGCGGCGAACGGCTCCGCGCCGCCGGCCGGTGTTCCGGCTTCCGCCCAGCCGTCGGTTCGCGCCTCGCTCCCGGGTGTTCCGTCCCTGAACGGACAGGCGAAAGGGAATGGCGGCGCCGCGCCGCGTGACAACGTCCTCCTGCGGCGGATCTACGACCTCGACGCCTTCGTCGCCGGGGCCGGCAACGCCATGGCCCTCATGGCGAGCCGGCAGGTGGTCGAAGCGCCGGGGATGCGGTTCAGCCCGCTTTATCTCTATGGGGGCGTCGGGACCGGGAAGACACATCTCCTGGAAGGGATCGGCCGCGAGCTCCGGCGCCGTGTGCCGTCGCTGCGGGTCATCTCGATGACCGCGGAGTCCTTCGTCAACTGTTACACCCAGGCGATCGAGACCCGAACGCTCGCGAGTTTCCGACAGAAGTTCCGGAGCGTCGATGCCCTGCTGATCGATGACGTCGACTTCCTCGATGGCCGCGGCGGCCTGCAGGACGAGTTCCTTCACACACTGAAGAAGCTGGAGGAGGGGGGCAAACAGGTCGTCCTGACCGGCGACCGGCACCCGCAGCTCCTGACGAAGACCACAGACGAACTGGTGACCCGCTTTCAGGCCGGAATGGTGTCGCGGCTGGAAGCCCCGGACCTCGAGACACGACGGGACATCACGCGCCGCCTCGCCGTGAGCCTCGGCTTCCCCGTGGCCGATGAAGCGATCGAGTTCGTCGCCGAGAAGTTCCGGGGGAATGTCCGCGAGCTGGAGGGGGCGATGAACTGCCTCCACACCTGGCATCTCGTGACGCGGCGCCGGGTGCTGGCCACGAACGCGCGGGAAGTCCTCGCGCGGCTCGAGCGGGACTGCACCCGCTTCGTCCGGATTGCGGATGTCGAGCAGGCGGTCTGTTCGTTCTTCGGCGTCGGTGTCGACCAGCTGAAGTCGAACAGCAAGTCGCGAAGCCTCGTTCAGCCCCGGATGCTGGCGATGTACCTGAGTCGGCGCCTGACGAGCTCGGCCTACAGCGAGATCGGTTCGTACTTCGGAGGCCGAAAGCACACGACCGCGATCGCCGCCGAGAAGAAGATCACCGAGCAGGTCCGGGGGAGCGAAACGATCCGCGTCGGCCTCTCGACGTGGAAGCTGAGCGAACTGGTGGAAACGCTCTCGCAGCAGATCCGGGCGAGCTGATCGGGAGTCGGTGAACGAGGTTCTTTGCCACAGAGGTCGCAGAGGACACAGAGAGAGTGGCATGGTCAGGGCCCGGGTTCGTTGGCGGACCAGGTGTCACGAGGATTCTCTGAGTCCTCTGTACTCTCTGTGGCTTATCCCTCCCTGGATGAGCCACCTCGCGGGCTCACGGCGATGACGTTGCGGGAGACGGGGCATCGC
>JAEYWB010000250.1 GCA_023429275.1 Planctomycetota bacterium | reverse complement strand
AGCTGATCCACACGCTCCCCCCGCACAAGAAGCCGCCGACCGACATCGCCTTCTCCCCGGACGGAAAGTTTCTCGCCTCGGGGTCATTCGATGAAAAGGTCAACGTCTACGACGTCGAGACCGGCAGGGCGCTCGGCTTCTTCGGCGGGCATCAGCGGCCGACCAACTGCGTCGCGTTCCTCGATGGGAGCCGGCTCGTCGTGAGCGGTTGCGGGGGGCGGTTCAAGGGGGGCAACCAGGTCCGGATCTGGACGCGTGAAGAAGGGGAAGTCGTTGCCGGTGCAGACTTTGAGTCTGGCAAGGTGACGGACCTCGCCCTCTCCGGCGACGGCCGGCGGCTCGCGGTGTCGCTCGATTCCGGCCGGGCTGCGGTGTTTGATCTCGATGGGGCTCTTCTCAAGGGAACGCCGGCGAAAGAGTCGTCGGAGACGGCGGTCTTCCACTCGCGACCGGTCGCCACTCCCCGGGGAGTGGAGGAGGTCTCCGCTTCATTCGTAACCTCACTTACGGTCGTCACTCAGCTCGCCCAGGCAGGAGTTACGCAGAATCAGGAACCGGCCAAGTCACAGGAACCCGCCGAACCGAAGAAGCCACTGAAGCCCATCAGGATCGGGATCATCGGTCTCGACACCTCGCACTCGATCGCGTTCACCAAGGTCCTGAACTCGGACAACCCGAAGCCGGGGCTGGAGGCCTGCCGGATTGTCGCCGCCTACCCGTGGGGAAGCCGGGATATCGAGTCCTCGACGGCCCGGATTCCGGGGTACACCGAGGAGGTAAAGAAGCTCGGAGTCCAGATCGTCGACTCGGTCGATGCGCTCATCCCGCTGGTCGACTGTGTGCTCCTCGAGACGAACGACGGCCGGCCGCACCTGGAGCAGGTGCTGCCGGTCCTCAAGGCAAAGAAGCCGGTCTTCGTCGATAAGCCGGTCGCGGCATCGCTCGTCGACTGCCTCGCGATCTATGCCGCGGCTAAGGAGTCCGGGACGCCGCTCTTCTCGTCGTCATCGCTGCGGTTCATTCCCGAATCGCTCGACGCCCGGGCGGGCAAGTTCGGTGCGGTGCTCGGTTGCGACGCCTTCAGCCCCTGCTCGCTCGAGAAGACGCACCCGGATCTCTTCTGGTACGGCATTCACGGCTGCGAGATCCTCTTCACCGTGATGGGCCCCGGCTGCGAGACGGTGACCCGCGCCAGCACGAAGGATACGGACGTCGTCACCGGGGTCTGGAAGGATGGCCGCATCGGGACGTTCCGCGGCACGCGCTCGGGGAAGGCCGGCTACGGGGGGACCGCCTTCGGTGAGAAGCAGACGGTTCCGCTCGGCAACTTCAAAGGCTACGAGCCGCTCGTCGTCGAGATCGTGAAGTTCTTCCGCACCGGCAAGCCTCCTGTCGAGCCGGAGGAGACGATCGCGATCTACGCCTTCATGGAAGCGGCAGACGAGAGCAAGCGGCAGGGGGGAAAGCCGGTCTCGGTCGCAGAGGTCCTCGCGAAGGCCCAGGCAGAGGTGGACGCGCGGATCAAGAGTCTGTCGAAATGAGGCCCGCCGCTCCGTAGAGCGACCTCACAGGTCGCTCGAGAGTTGCCGAGGCAAGCCTTCCGTCTGCGTTCGCAGGCTTGTCCTTGACGCTCGATCGGTGTGGTTGGCTTGATCGCCAGCGGAGCGACCGGTGAGGTGCCTGGAAGGCCGTGCAACGGAGGTGCGAGGCCTCCCACGCTCCGTCGCCCGGCCTGACAGGCCGGCCGAGCGTTGCCCACGCTCGCCGACCTGATCCCACCTGATTCGATTCAACCTGTCGCCAAGCGTGAAACTCGTACGGCCTGGAAGGCGCCTGGAAGGCCGTGCTTCGGAGCAGTGGGCGCCTCACCTTCAAAGGACTGACCTGTGAGGTCGCTCTACTGAGCGTGAGAGGCCGACAGCAGAAGGCACCTCCGAGGGGTGATCTCATACGTGGCTCGAGTCCGCGAGCTCCTCTTCCGGCGGTTCGAACCACCTGTAGATCGCCGGCAGGACGAGCAGCGTCAGGACGGTACAGGTCAGCAGGCCGCCGATGACGACGGTCGCCAGAGGACGCTGCACTTCGGCCCCCGCGCTGCCGGAGACCGCCATCGGCACGAAGCCCAGGGCTCCGCACGCGGCGGTCATGAAGACCGGTCTCAATCGGTCCATCGATCCCGTCACGACAGCCGAACGCTGGTCATGCCCGTGCTCCCGCAGGTGCCGGATGTGTTCGATCAGAACGACGCCGTTCATGACCGCGATACCGAACAGCGCGATGAAGCCGACGCCCGCCGAGATGGAGAACGGCATGTCGCGGGCCCAGAGGGCGAAGATTCCGCCTGTCGCCGCGATCGGGACGTTGAGATAGATGAGCATCGTCAGCCGCACCGAGCTGAAGGTGACATACAGCAGGGCGAAGATCAGGAAGAGGGCGACCGGCACGGCGATCATCAGGCGGGCCGTCGCTTCCTGCAGGTTCTGGAACTGGCCTCCCCAGGTCAGGGTGTAGCCCGAGGGGAGCTTCACCTGCCGGGCCACCGCCTCCTGGGCGTCACTGACAAAGCCGGCGAGGTCGCGCCCGCGGACGTTGCACTGGATGAGCAGCCGCCGCCGAACGGCATGCCGGCTGATCTCCGAAGGACCATCTTCCGCACTGATGTCTGCCAGCAGGGAGATCGGGATCTGCCGGCCCTGGGGATCGTCGATCTTCAGGTTCTTGAGACGTTCGACATCCTCGCGCCACTCGGGCGAGAGCCGCGCCTGGAGAGGGAATCGGCGTTGTCCTTCGAAAACCTGTCCCAGCGGCGTTCCGCCGACGAGGCTGACGGCGTTGAGGACGTCGCTCGAATTGATGCCGTAGCGGGCAATGGCATCGCGTCGGACCTTGACCCTCAGGTACGGCAGCCCGGCGATCTGCTGCGCCTGGACGTCCGCGGCCCCCGGAACCTGGTTCAACGCGCGGACAATCTTGTCCCCTTCCTCCTTGAGCACATCCAGGTCGTCCCCGTACAGGCTCAGGCCGATATCCGACCGGACGCCCGCGACGAGTTCCTGCACGCGGAGCTCGATCGGCTGGGTAAAGCTGAAGGCGTTGCTCGGAACCGCCTCCTGCAGGGCCGCCTGCATCTCCTCGATCAGCTGCACCTTCGCGATGCGGGGCTTCGGCCACTCGCTCTCCGGCTTCATGCGAATGAGGATGTCGGTCTGGTGGACACCCATGGGGTCGTTCGCGATCTCGGGGCGGCCGGTCTTCGAGATGACGCTCTCGACCTGCGGGAACTTCTTCAGTGTCCGCTCAGCCATCTTGGTCATCTCAATCGACGCCTCGAGGGAGACGCTCGGCAGGCGGACGGCCTGCACCGCGAGGTCCCCTTCATCGAGCTTCGGGACGAACTCGACGCCGAACCGCGACGCGACGCCGAGGCTGACGACGAACACCGCGGACGCGAGCGAGATCATCAGGGCAGGACGCTTCATCGCGAACGCGAGGAGGGGCTCGTAGCGTCTCTTCAGCCACGCCACGAGGAAGGTGTCGCTCTCCCGGATCCGTCTTGCGAGGAACAGGGAGGCCATGACAGGCATGACCGTGACCGACAGGATCAGCGCCCCGGTCAGGGCGGACATGAAGGTGAAGGCCATCGGCCGGAACATCTTTCCTTCGACCCCCTGCAGGCTGAGGATCGGCAGGAAGACGATGATGACGATGATGCCGGCAAACAGGATCGGCTTACCGACCTCCAGGGCCGACTCCTTGAAGGTCTCTTTCGGAACGGAACGGGCACCCGGGTGCGTCTTGAAGTGCCGGCTCGCGCCCCGCATGGCGTTCTCGATCATCACGACCGCCCCGTCGACGATGACGCCGAAGTCGACCGCGCCGAGGCTCATGAGGTTGGCGGAGACCCCCGCGAGTTTCATCGCGATCAACGCGCACATCGCCGACAGGGGAATCGCAGCGGCCACGATGAGGCCGGCGCGGACATCCCCGAGCAGCAGGAAGAGCATGACGATGACCAGTGCGACCCCCACGCCGATGTTCTCCGCGATCGTGAAGATCGTCTTCTGCACCAGCTCGGTGCGGTCGTAGAACGTGTCGACGTAGACCCCTTCGGGGAGCGAGGCCTCGATCGACCGGATCTTCTCCTTGACGTCGGCGACGACCTGCCTCGAGTTTGCCCCCATGAGCATCATGACCATGCCGGTCACCGCCTCGCGGTCCCCGTCGCGGGTGACCGCACCCTGCCTGAGCATCGGAGCGAACCGGACCTCGCCGATATCCGACACCTTGATCGCCGTTCCGTCGCTGCGGCTGTCGAGCACGATGTTCTGGATGTCTTCCAGCGAGCCGACAAGACCTTCCCCTCGCAGAACGCGCTGTTCCGGCCCGCGGACGATGTACCCGCCCCCCGCGTTGGCGTTGTTCTCCTGCAGAGCTTCGAAGACCCGGTTCAGGCTGATGTCGTAGTTGAACAGGCGGTTCGGATCGATCTGCACTTCATACGTCTTGAGCTGTCCACCGAAGGTGTTGACCTCGATGACCCCCGGGACGCTCCGGAGCTGGAATGCGATCTGCCAGTCGAGAATCGTGCGGAGGTCCATGAGGCTGTAGGAGTAGCCGGGCTTCGCGCGGACCTCGAACTGGTAGATCTCGCTCATCCCCGTGGCGATCGGCCCCATCTGGGGATCGCCCATCCCGGGGGGGATGTTCTCCCGGGCCTGCTGCAGCCGTTCGTTGATCAGGTTGCGCGCCCAGTAGATATCGGTTCCATCCTCGAACGCGACCGTCACCGCGGACAGACCGAAGCGGCTGATGGACCGGATCTCACTCACCCGCGGGAGACCGCTCATCGCGTTCTCGACCGGAAAGGTAATGAACTGCTCGACCTCCACCGGGCCGAGCGAAGGGGATGTCGTCAGGATCTGGACCTGGATGTTCGTCAGGTCGGGAACGGCGTCGAGGGGGAGCGAGGCGACCGACACGAAGCCGACGCCGAGCAGCACCACGGCGAGCAGCATGACGACGAACCGGTTCTCGAGCGACCAGTTGATGATGTGATTGACCACGGGGCTCTCGCGGGGAATGTTGAAGTCGCAGGGGGCCGTCGGACCTGGCTGAGCAGGCCGCGGCGTCTTCGATCACGGCAGACGGTGAGGGGGCCTATTCCTCGAGCAGAGAGGCGAGCATCCGCGACTTCAGTGCGAAGCCTCCGGCGACAGCGACCGACTCCCCCTCCTTTAGACCGGAGACGATCTCGGTCGCCTCGTCGGTCCGCCGTCCGAGAACGACGTCACGCCGGGCAAATGCGCCGGGCTGTTCCTGCACGAAGAGGAACGTCTTCCCTTCGTAGTCCTGCAGTGCGCTGTTCGGCACGGTCAGGACCGGGGAGGTCTCGGCGCCGGGGAGGGTGATCGACACGAACATCCCGGGCTTCAGAAGCCCTTCGGGGTTGAGTGCGGTCGCTCTCAACGCCACCGTCCGGGCCGTCTCCTGGACGATGTCGCCGGTGTAAAAAATCTTCGCCTCGAACTTCCGGTCGGGCCAGGCGTCGCAACGAAACGTGATGGTCTTGTCGACCGCCTGCTGAAGGAGCGGCAGATGAGTCTCGTAGATGTCCGCGGTGATCCAGACCGTCGAGAGATCGGCGATCGTCATGATCTGCCTCTCGGGGGCAACCCGCTCGAGCAGCGTCACATCCTTTGAGATGACCGTCCCGTTGAACGGGGCTGTCACCGAATAGTGCGACAGGCCCTCTCGCTGGACGGCCGGATCGATCTTCTTCAGAGCCTCGTCGTCGATGCCGAGGATCCTGAGGCTGGTCTCAGCGACGGCGATGCTGGTCTCCAGCTCCGTCACCGTCTGGTCGGCCATTCTCGCTTCCTGGATGGTGTCCTGGGAGAACTGCTCGAGCAGGGCCTGAAGAGCCGCCCGCGCCGCCTTGAGAGCGGCCTCGGCCTCGACCTTCTGTTTCGCGCCGACTGCCCCGCTTTCCGTCAGGGGACCGAGGCGATCGTAGTGGGTCTGGCTTGTCAGGCGGGTCACGTAAGCCGACATCAGCCGCTCGCGGTAATTGCCGAGGGGCCGGTTGCGGAGCGTCTCTTCGATCTCTTCGACGGTGGCGCCGCGCCGGACGGCGGCGATCATGTCCTGCGTGTTCTTCGTGACCTGCGCGGTCCACTCGCGGCGAATCTTCGCGAAGTCGAGCTTCAGACGCTCCTGGTACAGCTCCAGCATCCTCTCGCCGATCTCCCGGCTCTGGACGACGACCAGGGCCTGTCCCTTCGTCACGCGGTCGCCATACCGCACGCGGACTTCGTCCGCACGTCCCTCGACGAGCGGAAAAATGTGCGAGAGCCGGTCTTCGTTCAGCGTCACCTTTCCGGTGAGACGTGTGGAGGTTTCAAACGGCTTCCTTGTCGCCGCGGCGACTTCGATTCCGGCCGGTCCCCAGGCCTCTTTCGGAAAGAGAATCGCTTGATTCTCGAGAGCCGAGGGCTCCTCCGACTGGCTTGAGGTCACCTTCTCCTTTTCAGCGGGCGTAGCCGGTTTCCCGGCCGACTCGACTTCCCCCTTCGCCTGGAGAGAGAGAGGCCAGCGTTTCCACTGGAACGCGGCGATTCCCGCAAGCACCAACAGCAGCAGACCAATGCCGTAGAGCCTTTTCATTGCTTTTCCTCTGCGTGCAGCGAGCAGAAGTCGCTGCGGGTTTCCTGTTCGAGACGTCAGCCGTGCCGTCGAAGCTGTTTCGCCAGGGACGCGCGAATCGATCCGCGCGGGCGTGTCAGAATGACTGTCGGCTGATCAGACGCCGCTGTGAGAGATGCCGCCTCGAGAATGGAGGCGGGCGGGTCCGTTAAATGCGCAGAGAGCCGGTCAGCAGGAAGATCGGAGTATCGCTCAGCGGCGCGCGAGTCGAAACGACTTGGGCCAAGGTGCCGGCAAGCTGCCCCGAGGGCATGTGACGGTCCCACGCGGCCGCGAGAAGAATCGCGGAATCGACCAGCGACACCTTCTTCAGCGAGCCATCGGCGCGAAAATCACCGAGGTAGATGGCGTCCTGGTCATGTTCCGAGGTCGTGGAGACGGAATTCGTCCCCCCGTGGTCCGGACAGCCATCAAGACCGCAGACGAGCGACAGTTGGTGAAAGTGAACGTGAGGACGCGCCGCGTATTCGGCAGAATCTCCCGCCCGAGCCTGGCCATGCGCATGCGGCAACGGCTGCCCGATAAGGCACAGCGGAATCAGGAGAATGACAATCAGCCGCGACATGACGCCTGAGCGACCACCCGAGAATTGCCGTCAGTAAAGCTTGAGTACACAACATCATACCGCGCACAGGAGCAGAGTCCACCGGGATCTGCAGCCGTGAGATGGTTCGTTTCCTTGCCAGAAGAGGGAGGGGGGCGGACTCCCGCACCACCGCATCAGGGTGTGTGTCTCGATTGTCGGTGGAACGGCCAGTGGAAGGCGGAGGAAGAACCGATTTGCAGGACGCACGTTCAGCGAGTGAAGGGGAATCTGCCTCGATGTTCTGCAATGGGATGAGTGAAGATTAGCGGAGATCAGTGTTCCTGAACTCCTTCTTCCTGAACTCCACATCGCCTCCTCCAGACCAGGAAGACAAGGTTTGGAACACTCATCTTCGCTAATCTCCACTAATCAATCTCCATATTCCGGGGGGCCCCAAGCCCGCTGGTGGCGATTCGTCGATCGTGTTTCGCGAATCCACCGACTTTTGCGACGCACACACCCGCACCACACGGTGGCCTGCCGCACGGGACGAAGTGTCGCCGCCGCGGTAGACTTCTGGATATCGGCAGGGGGCCGCAGTCACGTCGTTCCTTGGAGTCCGGCTCGTGTTGAGACGTCTGACACTCCTTTTCGTCGCATTCCTCGGCCTGGCCGGATGCAACAAGACTCCTCCCCCGCCTCCACCGGTGGCGGTTCCCGCTCCTCCTCCTCCTGTCGCTCCGGTACCAGGGCCGGCCGCTCCCTCGGCGCCGGCGGTTTCGGGACCGGCTCCTTCGGCCGGAACCGGGAGTCGGTCGCCGTCGAAGATCGATCCGTCGATCCCCGAAGACAAGGTCTTTCTCGTCGATGCCGAAGTGGGCAATTTCGACGTCGCCGATCCGTCGGTCCGCCCTGACGACGAGTTCCTGCTGGAGACTCGCCCGGAAAAGGTGAGCGAGGTGGTGGTCGTCACGACTCCCGCGGCGGGCACGATCACGGCGAAGCTCCCCGACGGATTCACGGCGATTCCCGCGGCCGGGGCAACCGCCGAGGGATGGCCGCGGCGGATCCGCTGCACGGCCGACGGAGCCGAGATGGCCTACGTTCCGGGGGGAGTTTTCCGCCAGGGAGTCGATGGCGGTCCCGCCGATGCCGGCCCCGCACATCCTGCATATGTCGATCCGTATTACATCGACATTCACGAAACGACGCTCGAGCGGTACTTCAAGTGCCGCTCGACGCTGAAAGAAGAGGGGCGGCCGACACTGGCCGAGCCGGCGAATTCGAGCCAGCCGCAGAACCACCCCGCCACCGGCGTCATGTGGCGTGATGCGGCCGCGTATGCCAAGTGGGCGAAAAAGGAGCTGCCGACCGAGGCGGAGTGGGAGATGGCAGGGCGGGGAAACAAGTCGTTCAACTACCCCTGGGGGAACGATCGGGCCATCTGGGAGCGAGCGCGTGTTCCGGGGGGAATCGCTCCTGTCGGAACGTATCGCAGCGACGTCAGCATCTACGGCGTCTTCGACCTCGCCGGAAACGCGCGGGAGTGGTGCGCGGACCTCTTCTCGGCGGACTACTACGCCGGGGCAAAGGAGCGGGACGGGAGCCCGATCCGAAATCCGCAGGGACCCCGGGCGAGCGGCACGGTGAACCACCGAGTCGCCAAGGGCGGAAAGACCGGGTGGCAGCTGTGGCACCGCTCGGGAGAATCGATGCAGAAAGGGGCTCCCGACCTCGGCTTCCGCTGCGTGCTGCGTCTTCCGCTGGCCGAAGAGGCCAAGGCCAGGTAGGACCTCCCGAGGGGACTCGCTGGCAGGGCTGGACGGAAGTGGTCAATCCTCTCCCTCCCCGCCAAGACAGCTTTCGAGATCGGCGTTCGCGCCCATCGAAAATCTTCTAAACTCCTTCCTCTCGCGCGGTGCGATTCCAGAAGGAGCGTTCGGAGCCGATGTCGTCAGTCCTCAAGCCTCAGAGTCAGAGCTATTCGTCGGATGATGTCCAGGTCCTGGAGGGACTCGAGGCGGTCCGGGCTCGCCCGTCGATGTACATCGGCGGGGTCGATGTTCGAGGCCTGCATCACCTGATCTGGGAAATCGTCGACAACTCGGTCGACGAATATCTCGCCGGCGCGTGCGACCGGATCGACGTCACCCTGCACAAGGACGGCTCCTCGATCAGCGTCGAGGACAACGGCCGCGGGATCCCGGTCGGGATCAACAAGAAGTACAAGAAGCCCGCTCTCGAACTGATCCTGACGACGCTCCACTCGGGGACGAAGTTCTCCGACAAGATCTATGCCCGCAGCGGCGGTCTGCACGGGGTCGGCTCGTCGGTCGTGAACGCCCTCTCGGAGGAACTGGTCGCGACCGTTCACCGCGATGGCTTCGAGTGGGTGCAGCGATTCAAGCGGGGGAAAGCGACAACCCAGCTCAAGCAGGTCCGGCCATTCCGCGGACACGGGACGATCATCTTCTTCCGCCCCGACGAACAGATCTTCCGGCGGATTCAGTTCTCCGCAGAGACGATCAAGCAGCACCTGGAAGACATCTCGTTCATCCATGCCGGGCTGACGATCGTTTTCCACGACGAGGCCAAGGGGGAGAAGGTCGAGCTTCATCATCCCCAGGGGATTTATTCCTACCTCGACAAGATCATCAAGGATGACGCCAAGAAGGTCGTCCACGAGCAGATCTTCTCCGCCGAGCGGGACGAGGAGAAGGTCCGGGTCGAAGTAGCTCTCAAGTGGACGGAGGCGACGGACGAGGCGATCCGCAGCTATGTGAACGGCATCCGGACTCGTGGCGGCGGAACGCACGAGGCGGGGCTCCGGCAGGGGATTGCGAAGGCGATCAAGAACTACATGGACGTCCACGAGATCAAGCCCAAGGGGGTCACGATCACGCCGGACGACATCCGTGAAGGGGTCGTGGCGATCCTTTCGGTCTTCCACAACGACCCGATGTTCCAGGGACAGACGAAGGACAAGCTCAACAACCCCGAGATGACGTCGCTCGTCGAGAACGTCGCGCGGGGCGGAATCGAGTCCTGGCTCAACAACAACCGCACGATTGCCGACGCGATCCTCGGGCGGATCGTCCTGGCGGCCCGGGCACGGGCGGCGTCGCGGGACGCGGTGAGCGAAGTCCGCCGCAAGACCCCCGGGGCGCGGAAGAGCAACCTTCCCGGAAAGCTTCTCGATTGCCAATCGAACGATCCCGAGGAATCGGAGCTGTTCATCGTCGAAGGCCAGTCGGCCGGTGGAACCGCGGCCAAGGGACGGAACTCCAGGACGCAGGCGGTGCTTCCGCTCCGCGGGAAGATCCTCAACACCGAATCACTCGGCCTGGGGAAGGCGCTGGAAAGCCAGGAAATCAAGGACCTGGTCGAGACGCTCGGGACCGGGGTCGGGGGAAACTTCGACTTTCACCGCCTGCGGTACCATCGAATCATCCTGCTGATGGATGCCGACAGCGACGGCTATCACATCAGCACGCTGCTGCTGACGTTCTTCTTCCGGCACATGCGGGAACTGATTCAGCAGGGGAAACTGTTCCTCGGGCAGCCTCCCCTTTACAAGATCGAAGTCGGGAAGGAACGGCACTACGCCCGCGACGACGCCCACAAGGAAGAGATCCTGCAGTCGCTCCCGAAGAACCGCAACGTCGACGTTCAGCGGTTCAAAGGACTCGGCGAGATGAACCACGACCAGCTGAAGGAGACGACGCTCGATCCCAAGACGCGGACGCTGCTGCGGGTCGACATCGAAAGCGCCGTCGAGGCGGACGCGACCTTTTCACAGCTGCTCGGGAAGGACGCCTCGGAGCGTTACAAGCTCATCATGAATGAGGGAGCCGACGCTGAGGACCTGGATGTCTAGGAAAGCCGTTTAGCCGCGACGCGCCAGCGG
>JAEYWB010000241.1 GCA_023429275.1 Planctomycetota bacterium | reverse complement strand
CCGCTGGCGCGTCGCGGCTAAACGGTCCAGTGTGAGATTGACCTTCGACGGAGAGTGACCGTCGTCGCTACAGGATCTCGAGCGTCGGCATGCTCGGCGTCTCGAGGAGCGACCGGGCGACGCCCATCGCGACATTCTGGGCCATCGACAGCAGCGGGCCGCGGACGGGGTTGTCCTCGGTGAAGAGGTCGGCGATCCGGCCTTCATCCCCACGAATACGGATAATCGGATCGGACGGAATCTCGCCGAGGAACGGGATTCCCATCTCTTCCCCCTTCGTCTTCGCGCCCCCGCGGCCGAAGATCTCGCCGGTCATGTTCTCGACCATCCCGAGGAGGGGAATCTTGACCGTCCGGAACATCGTGATTGCCTTCATGGCGTCCAGGAGCGCCACCTTCTGCGGCGTGCAGACCACAACTGCCCCCGCAAGGCCGACCATCTGCGAGAGAGTCAACGCGACGTCGCCGGTGCCGGGGGGCATGTCGATGATGAGGTAGTCGAGTTCGCCCCACTCCGTCTGCTGGAGGAATTGTGTCAGGGCCTTGTGGAGCATCGGTCCGCGCCAGATGACCGCCTGGTCCTCGCGAACCATGAAGCCCATCGACATCAGCGGAACGCCATCGACGACGATCGGCTCGATCCGCTCCATGACGCGGCCGTCGGCGAGCGGAACCTGCTTCACGGCAGGCTGCCCCGACGCCCCGACGAGGTGCGGGATGCTCGGGCCGTAGACGTCGGCATCCATCAGGCCGACCTTCGCCCCGAAATACTTGAGGCCGAAGGCGAGCGTCGCGGCGACGGTCGATTTGCCGACGCCCCCCTTGCCGCTGCCGACCGCGATGACGTTCTTGACGCGAAGGCCGATCGTCCCGCCGGTGTTCTTTCCGCGGACCGTGCTGGTAAAGGTGACCGTGACGGGGCCGGCACCTTCGACCTTCGAAACGGCCTGCGTCACGGCCCGGGTGATCCGTTCGCGATCCGGGTAGGCCGGGGTCGGCAGGTCGATCGTCACCGTACTCCGGTCGGCCGACGTCGCCACCCCCTTGACCATGTCGAGCTCTCCGAGGGTACGGCCGATCTCCGGATCGGGAACGGAGCTGATGGCGGAACGGAGGGAAGCTTCAAGGGACATTGGAAACGCTGGGCAGGAAGAGCGGTGACGGCGGACGGTCGTTGTCCGACGGGGGATGACGGCAACGGCCCGTCTCCCGGCAGGAGTGTGACGGGTCGATGGAAGCCAGACAACTCGCACGGAGCCGTCAGCGATCAGCATTCAGCTGTCAGCAGTGGTTCAAAGCTGATGGCTGACCGCTGATTGCTGACAGCTCGACCGCTTCGGTTTCGCCGAACCCTCGCAAGCGAAAGCTGATAAAGCCATCGAACCTTCGCGCGGTCGCTTCCCGCCTTGGAAACGGCCCCGTACCATAGTGACCCTCATTTTCGAGAAACCCGGCGGCGTTCCGGCGGTTTCGGCCCAGACCGACCGGCGGCCCCGGGTGGCCTCCTCACTCGAGCACGACAGCAGAAAAGACGGCGGAACCATGTTCGAAGGCATCACGCAAAGCCTCTCCGATGTGTTCGGCAACATCGTCCGCGGCAAACTGACTGAGGGGAACATCCGTGAGGGGATGGG
Source organism: Planctomycetota bacterium (assembly GCA_023429275.1). GTDB lineage: Bacteria > Planctomycetota > Planctomycetia > Planctomycetales > Planctomycetaceae > Planctomyces_A. Next base: position 2,597 of record JAEYWB010000241.1, on the reverse strand, counting down.
CAAGGTCCGGCAGGCGCTCCTCGAGGCGGACGTCAACTACGACGTCGCCAAGCAGTTCTGCGACAAGGTGACCGAGCAGGCGGTCGGCGAGAAGGTCCTCAAGTCGTTCAACCCGACGGAGCAGATCGTCTCGATCGTCTATCAGGAGCTCTGCAACCTGATGGGCCCGGTCGATCATTCGATCGAGATGCGCCGCGGCGAAGTGACCGTCATCATGATGTGCGGTCTGCAGGGGGCGGGGAAAACGACCACCTGCGGCAAGCTGGCCCAGCTGCTCCGCCAGCACGGGGCCAAGCCGATGCTCGTCGCGGCCGACCTTCAGCGTCCCGCCGCCATCGAGCAGCTCAAGGTGATCGGCCAGCAGCTCGGGATCCCGGTCCACGCCGAAGATCCGGGAAAATCGAGCCCGGTCCAGGTCTGCCTCAACGGCAAGAAGGAAGCGGCCCGAAACGGCTGCAGCGTTCTGATCCTCGACACCGCCGGCCGTCTGCACGTCGACGATGCGCTCATGAAAGAGCTCGTCGAGATCGACAATAAACTCATGCCGCATCAGGTGTTGCTCGTCTGCGACGCCATGACCGGCCAGGATGCGGTGAAGAGCGCCAAGGCGTTCAACGACGCCCTCGAGCTCGACGGTGTCATCCTCACGAAGCTCGACGGCGACACCCGCGGCGGTGCGGCCCTCTCGGTCAAATCGGTCACGGGCGTCCCGATCAAGTACGTGGGGGTTGGTGAACAGTTGGACAAGATCCAGCCGTTCCACCCGGAGCGTATGGCGCAGCGGATCCTCGGCCAGGGGGACGTGGCGACGCTGCTCGAGATCGCGCAGGAGAAGCTGGATCAGTCGGAAATCGAGCGCCAGCAGCAGAAAATGGCCGAGGGGAAGTTCACCCTCGACGATTTCCTGGCCTCGATGCGGCAGATCAAGCGGATGGGGAGCATGAAGGGGCTCCTGAAGCTCATCCCCGGGATGGGCCAGATCGCCGCGGCGCTCGATCAGGCGGAAGGGATGGATCCGGACAAGGATCTGCGGCGGATCGAGGCGGTCATCTCGTCGATGACGCTTGACGAACGCCGAAATCCTGACAAAATCGACCGTTCCCGCCGAAATCGGATCGCGGCGGGGAGCGGATCCGATCCGGTGGTTGTGCACGAGCTGCTCAAGCAGTTCGACGGCATGCGGTCGATGATGACCAAAATGGCCGGCATGAGCATGATGGATCGGATGCGAGCGATGAACTCGCTCCCGCAGCAGATGATGCAGCCCGGCGCGGAACTGGTGAATCCCAAGGAACGCTCCGCCCGCGGCCCGCAGCAGCGAGACAAGATCCGCGATTTGAAGAAGAAACAGCGTCAGCAGGCGAAGGACGCCCGCAAGCGCAACAAGAAGCGGTGAGAGGGGTTAGCGTCCGGGGGACCGTCGGAAGATGGTCCGATCTCCGGGCGGTGCTGCCTCAGAGGTCTTGAGGCCGACGGCCGACTTTTCCTACCCTCACCGTTTGTCGATTCACGGTAACGCCTTTCGGAGTTCGCAGTGGCAGTTCGTATTCGGATGAAGCGCATGGGCCGGACGCACCGTCCGTTCTACCGCATCTGCATCATGGACAAGCGGCAGGCGCGGGACGCCGAGGCGATCGAGGAAGTCGGCACCTACGACCCGATGGTCACGGACAAGTCGAAGCGCGTCACCCTGAACCTCGAACGCGTCAAGTACTGGGTTTCCCAGGGAGCCCAGGCGAGCGACAAGGTCGCCGTGCTGATCAAGAAGTTCGAAACGAATTCGTGGGGCGCGATCAAGGCTCCCCCTCCGCTCACCCCGCCAAAGGTGAAGACCAAGGCGGCTCCGGCTGCCGAAGGGGAAGCACCGGCCGAGGCTCCTGCCGCTGAAGGCTGAGATCGTTCGCAGCTGAGTAGTCACCAAACGGCCCTGGATCTCCAGGGCCGTTTTCGTTTCCGCAGTTCCATCGGGGGGACGTTTCGTCCCACAGATCCGGGTCCCGCTGCGTAGGTGGCGGGGGGATTCCGACGGACGTGATCGGTGCGAACGGTTCATGCTGAAGACCACTCTCCTGCTGAGTGACCCGGTCGATACCGCGGGGCTCTTCGCCAGACTTCGAGACTGGTCCCCCTGGGCCCCCCCAACCTCCCTCTACGACCCGTACCTGAAGCGGGAGTTCGTCAACGACCAGGAGTTTCGCCGGGTCATCTGGAACGGGACGCTTCTTCTTGTCGAGTTAAGGCGAGACCACGAACGCGGGCAGACTCGGCTGATCGTCCGACTGCTTCCGATCGCCACATGGCTTGGGATCGGGGCGATCGGCCTGGTCGCTCTCGTGATTTCCCTGTGGCTCCTGCTGACCACTCACCCGAACGAGTTGGCGTTGCAGCCGCAACTCGTGATCTGGGGGGCCTATGTGGGGGGCAGCGGCATCTACCTGGCGGCCTCACGGAAAGAGTCCCGTCGACTCGCCCAGGCGATCCAACCCCTCCTGAAGCGGGAACTGGGCATCACCAGCCGGTTGTCCTGACTCGTGATACGCGGACGGCGGTCTGCTCGCTCTCCTCCACCGTCTGCGAAGACGGTCGCTGACTAGGGG
>JAEYWB010000232.1 GCA_023429275.1 Planctomycetota bacterium | reverse complement strand
CCTTCAAAGGACTCGCCTGGAAGGCCGTGCTACGGAGAATGCGGGAGTCGACTCGTCAGGTCGCTGCACAGGGAAGCGTAATCGTAAACCGCGTCCCCTTCCCCGGCTCGCTGTCGCATTGCACCGTGCCGCCGTGCGCTTCCGCAATCTTTCGGACGGTCGGCAGGCCCAGCCCCGTCCCCGTCGACTTGGTCGAGAAGAAGACCGTAAACAGCTTCTCCCGGGCGGCGGGTGGGATACCGACCCCCGTATCGATGATCTCGAGGACGACGCGGCCGTCCCGGCAGTACGTCTGGTAGGCGATCGTCCCCCGCCCTGCCCCGGGCGCCCCTCCACCGGCTCCGAGGGGGGGCGTCGCGGCGGAAGCGCTCCCCTTCTCCTTCGACTCCTGCTGCGGCATCGCCTGCTGGGCATTGCGGGTCAGGTTCATCAGGAGCTGCCGGACGAGATTCTGATCCACTTCGACCGGCGGGAGGTCGGCTGCGAGGTGTGGCTGGAGCTCGATGCCGTACTTGTCCGCCTCGGGGCGGTAGAACTCGATGAACTCCGCCACGATGCGGCTCAGGTCGCAGCGGGTCTTCTGCATCTCCCCCGCGCGGGCAAACTGCAGGAAGGCGTTCAGCAGCCCCTCGAGGTTCGAACACTCCCGACGGATCGTCTCGAGCTTGCGCAGCATCCGGCGGGTCTTCGGGTCTTCCGACTCGACCGCATCCTCGAACAGAAGGTCGAGGTTCATCCGGATCGTCGAGAGCGGATTGCGGATCTCGTGCGCCAGGCCCCCCGCTAGCGTCGCGATTTCCGAGTACTCGTGCTGCAGACGCGCGGTGTCGGACGCGTTCGAGGCCTCTGTGGGGGAAGGACCATTCATGGAATCAGCCGGTCGTTCGATCATCGGGAGCCGGGATTAGAGCATTTTCGAAGGGGTTCTTCTGTCTGTGAGATGAGGATCGTCCTTCGACGATCGGAAGAGAAGAGGAACCACCAGGGCACGAAGCGACCAGGGACCGGGGCTGGCAACCATTCCTTCCTCGTCCCGTGGCGACCTGGCGATGGGCTTTCGGCCATTTCGGCCTCCCTGGCGGGCCATTCGGGGAGGGGAGTGCGCGAGCCGGGAAGCAGAAACACGGGGAAGGAACGTTGCAGGCCGCGCCGGACCTGCGGTTTTGGCCGGTTCTCATTGCGCATGAGGTGCGGCAGAAGGCAACAAAAACGGCACGAAGCGGACGCGAGGAACCTTCGCCCGCAAGCTCCGTCTCTCCCCCAGATTCACCAGCGTGACGAGATACGGCCCCGGAAGTCGCTTCGCCAGGCCGGAGCGCCACCCGCATTTTTCCTACACGGAATAGCCGTCACAATCGGAGGCGGGGAAGGGTCGGAAAGACGGGAAAATCGGGAAGTCGCCATCTCAAGGGCGGTTTCGTGGCGCGTCGATGGATCAGGCAGCCGTCCGATTGTGACAGGTCCGCCCTCCACGAACGCCGGCTGGTTCACCACTCACTGAGAGTTGCCGTCAAAGGAACAGAGCGCGGGAGAGGTTCTCCCGCCCACCGCCGCTGGACGAATCTTATCCCGCGACCGCGGCGCGACGACGGCCCTGTGTAGTCCCAAGGGAAGGAGACACTACGCTATGAAGTCCATCCGTACTATCGCTGCGTTGGCCGCAGTGCTGGGTCTGGGCAGCTATGCCCACGCCGGCCTGCTGGGCCATCGTCTGGGCGGCTGCGGGGCGTCGAAGTGCTGCGATTGTGCGCCGACGAGCCAGCCGACCTGCTGCAAGCCGACCATCGTTCGGCCCTGCCACCGCAATCTCTACAACTACCAGCGGACCTGCGCCAAGCCGATGGCTTGCTGCGACGGGTGCGCTCCGGCGAACAGCTGCGGCCCGACCGCCTGTGCGACGGGTAACGGCGTCGGCAACGGAGCCTGCGTCGACGGCAACGGAGCTTGCGCTCCGGGTGCCGGAGCCTGTGCGGCTCCTTGTGCTGGCAACGCCTGCACGGACGGCGGCAACGGCTGCCTGAACAACAACAACGGGTGCGCCGCTCCGTGCGATCCCGGCTGTGCCGCTCCCTGCGATCCGGGTTGCGGTGCTCCTTGCGACGCCAACGCCTGCTGCCCGTCGAAGGGCTGCGGCCATGGCGGCCTCCTCAAGGGGCTGTTCAGCCACAAGTGCAAGCTGTTCGGTCACAAGACCGGCTGCTGCGAAACCGCCTGCGATGAGTGCGCTCCGGTGTGCTGCGACGACTCCTGCGAGATCGCCGAGCTGATCTACAAGAGCCAGACCTGCTGCTACGCCAAGGACCGTGCCCGGGCGATTCACCGCCTCGGCGACCGGTACGACTGCGTCTGCCATCCGGAAATCATGTCCGCCTTCATCTATGCCCTCAACGACGCTGATGAACGCGTCCGTGCGAAGGCGGCCGATGAAATCGGCGACCAGATCCGCCGGAACGGCTGCTGCTGCAGCGCCTGCGTCGTGTCGGCCCTGACGAACGCCCTGGCCGATTGCGACCGCGGTGTCCGTCGTGAAGCCGAGCAGGCTCTCCGCCTGTGCGGATACGACATCGTCGACGGCTGCTGCGACACCTGCGACAACTGCGACGTGGCCTGCAACGCCGCTTGCGGTGCGACGGGAGTTGCTCCGGCTGCGGCCCCGGCCGCTCCGGCTCAGGCTGCTCCGGAAGCCGCTCCGGCTCCGGCCCCGCCGACGGAACAGCCGAAGGCTTACTCGCCGAAGCCGCAGCACAACCAGCTCTCGAGCCGCAAGAGCCTGTCGAACCTCTTCGGAATGGTTCGCTAGTCCCGAGCCGAGTGCCGTGAAGACGCCGCGGAGCTCGAACGTGGCGGCCCGGACTCATGAAGAGCCAGGCCAGATCTGACGGGTTCCGCGATGAGAACGAGTCCGCTCTGCGGACGAGGTCGAAGCTGTGCCGAGTGATCGGCGACGAGTGCAGTGCGTGAACCAGACGACCCCCGGGATGACCCGGGGGTCGTTTTGTTTTTGAGGAGTCGTCAGTTGTCAGTCTTCAGTTTTCAGTTCAGTCCTTCTCCGCTGACTGAAAACTGACGACTGAGAACTGACAACTCTCCTCTAAAACATCGCGAGCTGCCTCAAGAACTTGGCAGCGCGGGCGCAGTCGCCGGGGCGGTCTTCCCCCAGCGTGCGGCGGATCGTCAGCCAGCCGCGATAATTCATCTCCGCCGTCGTGGCGATCAGCTCCAGCCACGGGACTTCCCCCTGCCCCACGACCGTTTCGATTCCGACTCCGTCGACATCCCGACGGCCGTCCCGGATCTGCACGTGCTGGACGACATCGTGCAGCTCACGCAGCGCGTCGATCGGCTTCCTTCGGGCCATGACGAAGCCCGCCGGATCGAAGTCGATGCCGATCGGACCGGTGGAAATCTCTTTGGCCAGGGTCTGCAGCGTTTCGACCGCGTCGTCGGATGGCGTGATGGCCGGAACGACACCGAGATGGTTGCCGAACGCCGCCAGGTCACGCAGCACTCCGACCAGCCGCTCCCGGTCCGCCGATTCGGCATCGACGGGGATCTGTCCCGCCCGGAGCACGAGCGTCGGAACCTTGAGCTGCGATGCCAGCACCATCGCCTCGCGGACCCGCTCGATCCGAAGGTCCAGCTTCTCACGCTCGTAAAGCGGCCGGTTGAGCGAGCAGGCCAGCGAGCCGAGGGTCAGGCTCCGCTCGCTGAGGTAGTGCCGAAGCTGCTTGCGGGCGGTCTCCCCCATCTCGGCCGGCTTCAGCTCGGAGCGGGCGTCGAGCTGGATCCCTTCGACACCGATCCGGCCGGCGAGGTCGATCGCCTGGCGGACGGGGAGCTGAAAGGGAGCAGTGGCAACGGCGAGACGAACGTGCATAGGACAACTTCCCAAGGTCTCTACGTTCAGCCGCGACGCGCCAGCGG
>JAEYWB010000231.1 GCA_023429275.1 Planctomycetota bacterium | reverse complement strand
GCGGGGGGGGCGCCGGGCTCGGGAACCCAGGCGCCACCCGGCTCGCCGGTGAGATGTGAAGCATCGCCCCGACGAAGACGGCCCGGTCGTCCACCGGCCCGATGGCGGTCTTCTCACTTCCGCTTCTTACGCGTCGCGCCCGGATGCTTCTTCGCCGGCAGGGCCGCGGGTAATGCCGTGTCCAGCTCTTCCGCCATCCCGGCCAGCTTTGCGACCGTGTTCATGTTTCGCGCGGTTCCGGTCTTCGCTGCGGGGATCGACAGCTTCGACCACCCCTGGCCGGACGGCTAGTGCACGTAGATCTCGCGGCGGCCGAGTGCGGCCTCTTCGTCCTGCTGACCCTTGAGGTTCTCAAGGGCTCCCCTGGGCGGCTTGTCGTCGAGGAAGATCGCCACGCAGTACGAGGGGTTCGCATCCGGGAAAGGGTTTTCCGCCGCCACCTGGGCCAGCTCGTCGGCGGTTCTGATGAGGACGCCGACCGGTTTCCCGACGTACTCCTCGAGGGCCCTTTCGAGACTCTTCCGGACGGCCGCCTCGGTCTGACCGCTCTCGAACAGGACGTTGCCGCTGGCGATGTAGGTTCGGACCGATCCGAATCCCGCCTCTTCGCAGAGCCGCTTGAGCTCCGTCATCGGCAGCTTGCCCGTTCCGCCGACATTCACGGCCCGCAGCAGGGCGACATAAGCGGTCATGCGATCTCCGTCGACAGAAGGGTGAAGAAGGGAGCGTACCGGCGACCGGATTTCGCAGGAATCTCCCGTCGCGGGAAGAGTCGGGCGGCGACCAGCGACGGGGGTCGTTCCGTCAACCGGGAAAGTCCAAATGCTCGTTTTCGGAAGGGGAACTTGGTAGCGTCCGCACCGGTCGTGGAGTAGCCTCTCCCGGGGACGTGACTTGACGCGAAAGTCGAACGCGTAAAGTGGCTTGCGTCACAAAGGTTTGCGCTTATGAAGATCGTTATCGCGAGTTCGGAGGCCATCCCCTTTGCCAAGACGGGTGGACTCGCGGACGTGGCGAGCGGTCTCTCGAAGGCTCTCGCGACGGCCGGGCATGACGTCACGCTCATGCTCCCCTACTACCGACGCCTGACGCCGGCCCACCTCGTCGGCGACTCGCTCGGAACGGTGAGCGTCAAGGTCGGCGAGAAGCAGGCGGAAACGACTCTCTTCTCGGCGACGATTCCGGGCAGCTCGCTCCGCGTCGTGCTGATCGACAAGCCCGATTACTTCGACCGGGCCGCCCTCTACACCGAGAAGGGGCACGACTACCACGACAACTGCGAGCGGTTCGTCTTCTTCAGCCGCGCCGTCCTCGAAGCGGCCCGGCACCTGGACCTCAAGCCCGATGTCTTCCACGCCCACGACTGGCAGACAGGGCTGATCCCCGCGCTCGTCCGAACCGACTGGCGGAAGCAGCCGGGGTGCGAGTCGACCGCCGCCGTCTACACGATTCACAACATGGCCTTTCAGGGAAAGTTCCCCTGGTGGGACATGCGGCTCACCGGCATGAGCTGGGAATACTTCACCTGGCAGCAGATGGAGTACTACGGCGACCTCAACCTGATGAAGACCGGGATCGTCTTCTCGGACATCACCACGACCGTCAGCCCGACGTACGCCCGGGAGATCTGCCGGCCGGACCACGGCTACGGTCTCGACAGCGTCCTCGCGCTGCGGGGGAACCGGCTTGTCGGAATCCTCAACGGCGTCGACACCGACGAGTGGAACCCCGAGACCGACAAGTACCTCCCGGTCAAGTACACGCTCTCGAACGTCGGCGAGGGGAAGGCCGCCTGCAAGAAGGCCCTCCAGCAGGAGCTCAGCCTGCCGCAGCGGGCGGAGGCGATGGTCTTCGGGATGGTCTCGCGGCTCACCGACCAGAAGGGGCTCGATCTCATTCTCGCCAAGGCGGAAGAGCTCCTGAAGGCGGACGTCCAGCTTGTCTTCCTGGGAACCGGCGACGTCCGGACCGAGAACTCGCTGCACGAGCTCGCTCATCGTTTCCCGCAGAAGGTCGGAGTGCGAATCGGATTCGACGAAGGCCTTGCACACCGGATCGAGGCGGGAAGCGACGCCTACCTGATGCCGAGCCGGTTCGAGCCGTGCGGCCTCAACCAGATGTACAGCATGATCTACGGGACGCCGCCGATCGTGATGAGCGTTGGCGGGCTGGCGGACTCCGTGACCGACACGACGCCGGAGACGCTGATGAACGGCACGGCGACCGGCTTCAAGTTCACGACCTACTCTCCCGAGCAGTTCCTTGCCGCGGTCTGGAAGGCGGTCGGCTGCTTCCTGCACGACCGGCTCGGCTGGAGCAAGCTCCTCGAAAACGGCATGAGCCGCGACTGGTCGTGGAAACGCGGCGCGGCCGAATTCACACAGGCCTACCAGCGAGCCGTGCAGCTCAACGCCAAGTGAGGGAGAGGAATCAGGATTCAGGAGTTAGGATCCGGGATTCAGGAAGCCGTGTTGCGGTCAAGCTGGCCCTGTAGTGCTTTGTGACACAAAGGATTTTGGGTGCGTCCATTAGCCGGCGGGCGCTAGCCCCCGGTTCGAACCGGACGCTAGCGCGTTCCGGCTAATCTAACGAACCCCAAGTCCTAGCTGTGCCAGAACACTAGGCTCTGTTTGGAAACTCCTCGTAGACGCCACAGAACCACCTAATCCCAGGGATTCAGGAAGGGGCGGGGCCGAAGCGGCAGTTCTCAAACAGAGCCTAGGGTCTTCCTGAATCCTGTCTCCTGGATCCTCTCTTCCCCATGCATTCCGGCTTTATCGACCTCTCCAGTGTCGCTCCGATCTCGCCGGTCCCCGGCTGCCGTCTGCGGACGCCGTACGGCGAGAACCTGATGCTCTCGTATCTCGAGATGGAGGATGGAGCGGTCGTGCCGCTTCACCATCATCCGCATGAGCAGGGGGGCGTGCTCTTGAAGGGACGCCTCGAGCTGACGATCGGCGAAGAGACACGCATCGTCGAAGCGGGCTCGCTCTTCCTCATTCCGCCGAACGTTCCTCACCGCGCCGTCGCCATCGGCCCGGCCGTCGTCCTCGATGTCTTCAGTCCCGTCCGCGAGGACTACGCCGAGATGACGAACCGCTACATCCCGCCGGTCGGGGATCAGCAGCGTGGGTAGTGGGTAGTGGGTAATGGGTAGTGGGTAGTGGGTAGTGGGTAGCCGACCAGTTCGGGGCGGTGCCGCGCCGGTGAACGACCAGCTGCCAACCTCTCCCGATCGTTGCGTTACCGAAGCAGGGAGTGGACAATCTGGCCTGTCGAATTGCCGGCGGGCCGCGCTCTGGCGAGCCTCTTGACTTCTGACGACGGGTCCTCCCATGACAGCTTCAAGTTATGCGGAATGGTGTCGCCTTTCTGGCCTCTACGTCGCCAATGTCTCTCATCTTGATCGCTATCAGACCTACGCCCAGGTTCTCTCTCCCGCCGGCGTGACCGTCGCGATCGTCAGCGAATTCCTGGACGATGTGACAGCGTCCATGAACGTCAATGACTGGAGGACGCATTCCGTCTATGAGTTTGGCGGCCAGCGGGACGAACGGGTCAAGCTGACGGCGAAGGCGCTTCGAGAGATCGGCGCCCCCGGACTCGCGGGGGCGGTCGAGACCGCCCGGAGCAACTCGCCGCTCGACATGCTCCAGGGGATCTTCCTCGGAGGGGGAGACCTGTCGAAGGGAGCCAATCCGATGGCCATGCTTCAACAGGCGCTCGGGCAACTCCTCCCCGGGAGCGTTCCGGCCGCCGGGTCGGAGACGCCGCTCGACGTCCCGGCCCAGAAGAAGGAAAGCCGCGCGGAGGCGATGGAGCTCCTCGAGCAGTTCGCGCAGCGCCACGCGGCGCAGCTGCAGGGGGACATCGATCGCCATGGCGATCCTCGCCTCGCGCCCGGATTCACAGTGGAACGCCGCCGGCGTGAGCTCGACGCCCTTCGGAACCGCCACTTCTCTCATCTGTCGCAGGCCGAGGCGATCGAGTCCCTGACGAACGTCATGGACCGCCTCCCGAAGCTCGTCGAGCAGAAAACCCCGGGGAAGGAGAAGAAGGCGGCGCAGCACCTCAAGCAGCTCCTTCGTGAGTGGCGTGAGAAGGCCCGCGAACTGCGGCAGGTCGCGTCCGCCGATCGAAGCGATGCCTGTGTCGCCTTTCTGCCGAAGCTCGAGGAGTTCGAGACCCGGCACGCCGCCCTCCTGCGCCCGGATGTCTTCGGCGATGACGCCCTTCGCCGTCGCGCGGAGGTGATCGGACCGTTTGAGTCGAAGAAGGGACGCAAGTCGATCTCGCTCTCCTGGGATGCACCGGCCGGCCTCGAGTGCGACTGGACGAAGTTCTCCCTGACGCTCGAGATTCCGGCCTCTTCCCCCGGGGCAATGGGGGCCGCTCTCGGGGCGGTCGAGCGCCTCCAGCGGGAGTTTGCCACGCTCCAGGCCGACTGGCGGCAACAGGCCCTCGAATCGTTCCGTGAATACCAGGGACAGATGGACCTCGACGAGTTCGCGGACGACGACCTCGACGACGAGGGGAACCCGACCGACGAGGCGATCCTGAGCCAGGTCGAATCGGGACAGATCTCCCTCGCCGCCACCGATCCGGAGGGGCGGACTTACGGTGTCTCGGCCGCGCTCGAGATCGAATGGGACGAGGAACACGGCCTCGAGCTCGACTGCGACCTGGAGTTCGAAGAAGAGGCTGCGGCCAGTGTTCCAGCGACCGATGGCCCGAATGCTGGCGAAACCGCGACGCAGGCGCCGTCAGCCGACAGGACTTCCGCGAAGAAACGGAAATCGAAGACCTCCGCGGCACCACCCGTCAACGCTCACGAGGCCGCTCCCTTTGATGCCGGGGAGACAACCTTCACCGGCGCCGGTCCTTCAGTGAGCGACGCAGACTTCACCCGGTTCGAGACGTCGATGGGGGTTGAGCTGCCGGAGCCTTATCGCGCCTTCCTGCGGCATGCTAACGGGGGCGTCCCGTCCCGTCCGCTCCTCGTCCGTCGCGCGGCGGGGGAGGAGGAGGCCTTCGAGATCGTCCGGTTCTTCTCCCTGTCGGGGGCGACGGAGCCGCCGTATCGGCCCGAGAGCCTCGAGCGCCAGCTCGCCTCCGAGGAGGGAAAGCGGCTCCGCAAGCACCTGCTTCCGATCGCTCGTCTTCGCCAGGGGAGTTTTCCTCCGATTCCACCGGGGGAGCCGATGCTGGCGTTGGTCCTGTCCGGTAAGCGGGCCGGCCGAATCATCCTGCTCGACTCGGGCACGATGCTCCCGCCCGACGACCAGATGCCCACCGAGCAGCTCCGCGAGGCTCTCCTCGACGAGATGGTCCGATCCGCCTGGAGCGTCGCAAACGATCTCCCCGCACTCTTCCGCAAGCTCCGTCCCGCCACTCCGACCCAGACTCCCGACTGGCTGAACGCGATCCGCACCGACGCCATCGACTCCTTCCTGGCGTGGGTCGACGCGGGAGGATCGCCCAAGGAGGTCTTCATCGAGCCGTGGGGGCTTTTCCGGCCGACCGTCGTCGACCTGCTTGCGGCCGAGGGATCGCCGGCTCTCCTGGAGACGCTCCTGAAGCGAAACTGGATCCGCCCCGGGGCGCTGCGGGAATCGTGGCGGAAGTATCTGATTCTCGATGTCCCCCGCTTCGAGCAGTTGATGACGGTCCTCCCGCGCGACATGTGGTCGGCGGTCCTCGCCTCCCCCCGCATCTGGGATCACCCGGACCTGCTGGAGAAGCTCGTGGCCGCCGGGGTGGAGATCGATACGCCGATCAATGACGACGGCGCGCCTCCCCTGCACCTGGCGGTCGAGATGGGGCATGTCGAGGGGGTCCGCCGGCTTCTCCAGCACGGGGCGACGTCCACCGCAACAACAAGTACGGCTTCAACGCGCTGACGTTCGCCGAGAGAGGACCGGGGTACGCCTGCCTCCCCCTGCTTCAAGGGAAGGCCGAACCGGCTCCGACGGGAGCCGCCGCCGCGGATGCCCCCGGCGTCGGCGAGCTGGCCCAGGCGGCGTCGAACCTGGCCCAGGGGCGCGTCGTTCAGATCCTGGTCGAGATGAAGGCGCCGCCGGTGACACAGGTCGAAAAGCTGTACTACGGCGCGGCGGGATGCCACTACCGGCTCACCTTCACGGTTGGCGAAGGGCAGGTCACCTACAACGACACGAAGTCGCCGCGACAGGATTACCTGTACACCCGCAACGCGGCGGACTCCCGCTTCGCCCCGATCCTCCAATGGCCGGAGCTGACTCCCCTCTGGGAGACCCTGAAGGTGGTCGAGTTCGAGCCGGCCAAGGCGTTCAAGAGCCGCAAGTACGTCCCCGATCCGCGGCCCGACCTGGTCCCGGCCGCCCGTTCGGCGCTGGAGCAGGGGTTTTCGGCCGATGAAGCGGCCGCCCGCGGAATCCGGCTTCGGAAGTAGAGCGGGTTGGCAACCGCCCCCGAGGATGGGGCCTGACCGGACTGGAACCGCTCCAGTCGGCGGCCCGATCCTTCAGACCGCGGCCCCGGACTTCGGCCCCTGGTTCGGGTTCTTCCAGCGCCCGCATGATCGGGCAATTCGCCACGCGGAAAACCCTGAATGTTCCGAATATTCCGGCTGTGACGGCTGCGTCGCCGACGCTCGGAACCTCAACCGTGCGGTATTGCCTCTTCCTGAATGAATCTGCCGCGAACGCCCCTCTGCGCGCGCATCATGACCTACTGTTTATGAGACCCGTTCCGAATATTCGACGGGTCGACAGGACCAGGCCATGATCCCGACTTCCATTCAGACCTTCGCCTCCCCCTCCTCCGCGCGGCGACTCGCCCCTGCGGAGGGAGAGCGTCGCCAGGTGGAGCGCTTTCCGGTCGAACAGGCCGCAACGGTCATCCGGCGAGGCGACGGGCCGAATGCCCCCCTCGTTTCCCGGGCCGGGACTCTTGTGGACATCTCCAGCTTCGGAGCGCAGCTCCACTGCTGCGAGAAGGTCCGGGATTCCGCCATCTGGGTTCGATACACGCCGGCCGACCGGGTGGAACGGATTCTCGAAGGGGAAATCCTCTGGAGCCGAGCCGCGATGCGCGGCGGCGAAGTCATCTGGGTGCATGGCCTCAAGTTCACGGCCACACTCACGCCAGAGATCCTTGACGGTCTCCTCATCCACGATCTGCAGGACGCGACCGGATCGACCGGCTCGATCTTCGACGACGAGGAACCCTCCGCCATCGAGCACATCGGCGACACGAAGCTCTGGCGGGACGATCCCGAATCGCTCGTCCGGGAGAGCGCTCATCGCGCAGCCACCTTTCCGGCGCTCGTCGAGAGCTTCTGCCCGGAGCCGTTCTTCGCCGCGCCCCGCGAGTCGGTACCGGTGGACCGCCGCCGATCGGCCCGGCACGTGACGCGTCGTTCGGGCACGGTCTGCATCGACGCTCCCTCGTCCTCGGGATCGCGGTCGATCCATATCGAAACCGAAGACCTTTCGGCCGAAGGGGTGCGGATCGTCAGCGACTCCGTGATCCTCACGCCGAAGGTCAGGCTTCGCGTCGAGAACCTCCCCGGTCTGTCGGGTGAGATCGATTGCGAAGTCCGCTGGCATGCCGAGTCGACCGACGGGACCTCCGGGAAGCAGTCTCGTCAGACGTACGGACTCGCCTTCAAGACGCCGCTTCAGCCGGCGACCGTGGACGCCCTGCGGGCGTGAGCGACCGGCCATCGGTTGTTCCTCCGCGAGCGCGATGGCGTTGATCGCGCGCTGACTTCCCGCGGTCTCTGGAGGCTGGCCGAGAACCTACTTCGGCATCACCGGCTTCCGGCGGTATGGTTTCTTCTGGCGGTGCGATTCCAGCCAATCCTGGAGACGTTGCGGTTCGGGGGACTCCTTCTTCGCAATCGCCCCTCGATCAGCATGACCGCTTCATCGAACTCCCCCGCCTCGGCGTGCGCTGCCGCGAGGAGCACATTGCGGCTCTCTCCACGGATCCGGTCCTGTCATCGAACCGCTCTGGTGGCCGGGACGATTCCCGCTGTTGCGGCGACTTTCTTGCTAATTCCCGGACGCCGGCCGTCGTCATACTGGGGATATCGCCCCAGCCGGATTCGGCGATCACCTGACGTCGACGCGTTCCGATGGATGACCCCGGCCCGACATGCCAGGAATGGGTCACTGCTGCGCTCAACTCCCATGAGGCGCAGCTGTTGCGGTACGCGCATCGCATCACGGGCTGCGCCGACCGGGCTCGCGATGTCGTCCAGGAGACGTTCCTCAAGCTTTGCCACCAGGACCCGCAGACTCTGAACGGCCGGCTTGTTCAGTGGCTGTACACTGTCTGTCGGAACCAGGCGCTCGACGTTCGCCGTAAGGAATCGCGACGGCCGCGGATCAGCGACGAGGCCCTCGCGGTCGAGCCCGAACACCGCGAGACCGACCCCCTCCGCTCGATCGCCACCCGCGATCTGGCCCGATGGGTGCTGGTGGTGATCGACGAACTCCCTGGCAACCAGCGGGAATGCCTGCGGCTGAAGTTTCAGTCCGGGCTGAGCTACGCCGAGATCAGCGCAGAGACCGGGCTGAGCGAATCGAACGTCGGCTTTCTGATTCACATCGGCCTGAAGACGGTGAAGGAGCGCCTCAGCAGAACACCGGACTACCGGAAGCAGCACGACTCATGACCTTTCACGACCCTCATTTCGAATCCGACCGCCCGGACATTCCGCCGTCCGTCCGGGCGCACGCGCCTTGGGATCCCGATGATCCCCGGTGGAGCGCGTATCTGCTCGGCGAGATGTCTCCGGCGGAGCGGCTCGCCGTCGAGGCGGTTCTCGAGGACGATCCCGATGCCCGGCGCGATTTCGAGGACCTTGCGGACGCCGCGGATCTCGTCCGACTGGCGTTTGAGACCACCGCTCCGGTGGACTCTCTCTCTCCGCACACCCAGTCTCCGCATACCGGGGAAGAAGACCATACGTCACAGGTCGCCGTTGATCCGGTCGAGACGTTCGCCCGGCCCCCGTCCTCCCCGGTGTTGTTGTTGTCGGCCCCTTCGAGGCGCCGATTGCGGTCAGGCGGTCCCATCGCGTTCCTCGCGGTGGCGGCCTCGCTGGGGTTGTGCCTGATGCTTGTGGGGCAGAATCCGGCCCGTCGAGACCGCGGCGAAGCGAGAGTCGTCCCCCTCACGACGGCAGTGGTCATTGCCGACAACGCACGGGACGCCCCACTTCTCAAGGGGGCGGAGCGAACGACGACGGGCCTCGCCTCGGCCACCGACAGAGCCACCGGAGCGATCCCCACCCATTCTTTCCGTCTCACGCCTTCGCTCGCACTGTCGTACTACGCGGATTCCGTGACACCAGTCGATGCTCTCGCGGTCTCGGTGAGAAACGGCGGCGTTCCGGACCGAGACTGGGACGACGAGGCGGTCACGAACCGTTCCCGGTCGCCTGGTGACTCTGCCGAACCGGCGGCACACGGATTGGCCAGCAAGGCTCCGAGTTCCCAGGCGACACTCCAGCAAGAACGTCGGTCGGGCCCGGGTGAGAGAGGGCGCGAGAGCCGAGCATCGAGCGATGCCCTCGGCCTCGCCGTGACCGATTCGCCTCGCCAGCAGCTCAGCCGGCCGGCGGACTCAAGACAGGCGGCCGCCACAGAATCGGAACTTCGGGAAGTCCGCCTGGTCAGCCGGTTCCAGACCCCCGCAACCGTCCCGGTCGCCGCGATCCCGATCCAGGTCGGCCGGCAGACCATGGCGGATGTCGAGCAGTCGCTGGCCCGTGGCGAATGGCCGGCCCCGGAATCGATCCGCCTGGAGGAGATGGTCAACGCCTTCGACTACGACGATCCGCTTCCGTCAGGCGACAGCATCGCCGAACTGCGGGTGGAGTCGGGCGCTTGTCCATGGAACGAACGACATCGGCTCGTCCGCATCGGCCTTCGCGCACAGCCGGTCGACCTGACCCAGCGGCCGACATTCCGGGCCGTCTTTGTTGTCGATTCACGGCGGCCGGAGATGCTGGCGCAGTTCAATGAGTCGCTTGCCGAAACGTCGTGGCATTTCAGTCCGCTCGATCGCGTCACGGTCTTCGACGCTTCGGGGATGATCTCGGTCCCGACGGTAGCCGGCGACCAGCTC
>JAEYWB010000229.1 GCA_023429275.1 Planctomycetota bacterium | reverse complement strand
GGCGGAACAGGTCGACGCGATCGCCCCGCGGGTTCCGAGGTAAGGGGGGAGGAAACGACCTGGCGACTGGCACGCTCAAATGCCTGGGGCACGGGGGCTTACGCCCGAATGAGTGAGCGGGACGGGCTGCCCCTCCCCCCTTTCATGGTGGAATTCGACCGACCTTCTACCTCAAACGAGGGACGGATGGTCCGGGGAGAGCGATGAACGGCGGATGAAAATGTCCGCGTTGAAGCGGCTCCGCCTCCGGACCGGCACCTTCGCTGGCGGTGTGTGAATGAGCTCCCGGCCTCGGAGCGCCGCGGGACTGTCCATGAGCCTCTCTACTCTTGGCGCCACGAATCTGCCGGAAAACCGCGGCTTTCGGGACTGCCGCCCGGCCAAACTTGCCGCTTGGGGCCGTTTTCGGCATCGTGAGCCGCAGAGTCCGCCGGTCGTCACCCGCTTCTTCTTCGACCGGCTAGGCGGTTTCTTCCGGTAGCGACTATCTAGTCCGCCGGTTTCCGGAGAGATGATGGAAGCCGATCCCCCGAACCTGGAGCCTGCCGAAACAGGCTACCCGCTCAGTGCCGCCGGACGCGGCCTCCTGGCGGTGTGGAGCCTGTTCCTCCTGGCGGGGTTCGGTCTCGCGGCGGCGGTCGATCCCGACCCGCGGGGTTTCGGCACCCATCAGCAGTTCGGTTTTCCGCCGTGCAGCTTCGTGCTGCTGTTCGGCATCCCCTGTCCAAGTTGCGGCAGCACGACCGCCTTCGCGAGCTTCGTCCGGGGTCGGTGGATTTTCGCCGCCCAGGTGAACCTTGCGGCGTTCCTCCTCGCGATCGTTTGTGCGGGGATGATCCCCTGGAGCCTGTACAGCGCGTGGCGCAGACGGATGTGGCGGGTTCACGACCCGGCCCGTTCCCTCGCCTGGCTCCTGATCGTCCTGGCGACGATCTCCCTGATTCACTGGTCCATCCGTTGCAGCCGCCTTTGACCGGGCGTCCGACTCGATCGATCACGAACACCCGGCCGGCCACGATGGCCCGGCCCGACAGTGACCGCCTCACGGCGAAGGATCGCCATCATGCCCCACCACGACGAGAACCGACGACACGTCCAGCCGCTTCGCCTTTCGCGGCGGGACTGCCTGGCGCTCCTGTGCTCCGGCGCGGGGCTCGGATTCGCCGGATGTGTCAACGTTGCCGCGATGACCGCCAAGATGCTCACCGGCGAGCCGATGACCACCCCCGCTTTTACGGTGGCGACCGGAATCGACCTGATCAAGAGCGAGGCGGAGATCATCACTCACGTTTCGTCCCCGTCGACGATCCTTCGCGAGTACACGACCCTTCCCTTCGATCTCGAGCAGGCCCTCCGGGAGAAGATCCGGCAGCACGACATCGAGTGCGTCGACCCGAACTACGTCACCAGCGTCCTCGACAAGAAGGGGATGCAGTTCAATCCCCAGATCATCGCCGAGAAGATCGACGGCGTCGACTACATCTTCCGCATCCACCTCGAGTCGTTCACTCTCCAGGTCGAGAACAGCCCCACCCTTCAGCAAGGGGTCGCGCACGGCATGGTCTCGGGCTACACCGTCGAAGGAGGCGACTCGACCGGCACGGACGCCGAAAAGAAGTCGAAGAAGCAGAAGGCCGAGGACGAAGACCGGCCGATCAAGCGACGTCACGCCGTGCAGATCTACGAGCAGGAGTTCCAGCTCGAATACCCGCGGAACCATCCTGTCCCGATCGACCAGACCCCCAGGAACGTTTTCCGCAAGCGGTTCCTGAAGCAGCTCGCGGAGCACCTGGGGAACCAGTTCTACCCGGTGCGAACCCTGAACCTCGTGTGATTGAAGAGAAGTGGGTAGTTGGTAGTGGGTAGTGGGTAGCAAGACGCTGGCCCTGCCCTCTCTCCTGCCTTCCTACCCACTGCCAACTATCCACTACTCTCGCTTTCCCTCTCCCACCATGGCTCAAACCCGTCTTCACTCATCGCTCGCCTTTCGCCGGACGATCGCCCTCGTGCTGGCGGCCGTGGTCGCGGTGTCGCAGGGTTGCAGCCCCATTGCGATGATCGGCTACCTCCTTGCGGGACCGCCTTCGATCGAACCTGAGTTCGAGGCGGAGACCGGCCTGTCGATGGAAGGGGGCAAGAAGCGGGTGGCGGTGGTCTGCTTCGCCCCGAAGGAGCTCCTGATCGAGTTTCCGCAGATCGACGACGAGGTCGCCGCACAGGTGGCTTACCGGCTCAACGAACACGGAATCTCGATCATCCAGCCCGAGTACATCCGCGCCTGGGTCGATGAGCATCCCGACTGGGAGCTGCCGGAAGAGATCGGCCGTCAGTTCAAGGCGGACTTCGTCGTGCAGATCGAAGTGGCCGGCTTCAGCCTATATGAAGGGGACAGCACGACCCTCTACCGCGGCCGGACCGAGGCCTACATCAAGGTCTGCGAGATGGACGAGGACCGCCGGTCCGGGGAGCAGATCTTCACGAAGGACATCGACTTCATCTTCCCGAGCGCCGTCCCCCGCTCGGCCTACGACACCACGCAGACACGCTTCAAGCGGGAGTACATCTCGCGGCTGAGCGAGAAGATCGGCTGGCTGTTCTACGAACACTTCAACGGCGACACGATCCCCTGGGCGACGTAACGCTGCAAGCGGAGCTGGCTCCGTCGATCGACCGTTTAACCGCGACGCGCCAGCGG
>JAEYWB010000226.1 GCA_023429275.1 Planctomycetota bacterium | reverse complement strand
GTCTGGGACTACGTCAACCGGCGGAAGAGCATCGTGAGCTGAAGGCGAGAATGGGAATAGGAACACTAGGCTCTGTTTGAGAACTGCCGCTTCGGCCCCGCCCCTTCCTGAATCCCTGGGATTAGGTGGTTCTGTGGCGTCTACGAGGAGTTTCCAAACAGAGCCTAGCCTGTCCGAGGAGTACGTACGAGCATGTGGGCACACGTCGGGACTCAGTTCACGACCAGTGTGATGCTCGATTTCCGAGAACGCGTCTCCATCCGCCGGGTCGGGCGTAATGGCTACTTCTTCCTGAGATCCAGGCAAACCAGCGCGTCCTCACACCGCAGGTACAGTCTCCCTCGCGACAGCACCGGGGCCGTCCAGCAGGGGTAATGCATCGCCGGGATCGTGCAGCGGGAGATCTCGTCGCACTTCTCCGCGGACGGCCGGACCAGGGCGAGCATCCCTCCCCGCTCAGCCAGGACGATGAACTTGCCGTCGGCCAGGATCTTGGAGGCCCGGCCGTAAAACGGGTACGGGATGACCGTCTTCGTCTTCGCGTCGAGGATCTCCCCCGTCTGCTGGTTCTGGGCGAGATCGTTGAGCGGGCGGTCCCAGCCGTTCACCTGCCAGGTCGGTTTGCCGGTCTTGATGTCGAGGCAGCGGAACTCCCCCTCCTCTTCATGCCGGCCGCTGAAGCCGTAGATGTGCCCGTCGAGGGCGATCGAGGTCGACCAGTGGTTCAGCATGTTCCGCGGGTCACGCCACAGGACGTCGTACGACTGGCCATCCTCCTTCACCTGCAGCAGGGCGGAGCCGAGCCGGTAGGCAGCCGACACGAAAACCTTGTCGTCCACAACGACCGGCCGGGCGGCGTTGACCGACTCGTGGACGCGCGGGCGGAACCAGTACTTGAAGTTCTCGCGGCCGGTCTGCGGGTCGAGCGAAACCAGCCCCTGCCGCATCAGGCACAGGAGGTGCGGATTGCCATGGATCGTCGCGACGATCGGCGAGGAATAGCTGATCATCATCTCATCGCCGGTCCACTCGTACGGATCGGGGTCGCCGCCGCTGGTCGGTACGCCGTCCCAGGTCTTCTTCCCGACTGATTCCCAGACGGTCTTTCCGGTCTCGAGATCGAAGGCGATGACACCGGAGTCGGGCTGGCCCCCGACGAGGACAATCAAAAGCTTCCCCCAGGCGATCGGCGAGCAGCCCATGCCGAAGAAGCCTTCGGGGATCGAGAACTCCTTCTGGAGCGATCGCTCCCAATGGACGTCGCCGGTGGCAAGCGAGGTGCAGACGAGCGCCCCTTCCGCCCCCAGCGTGTAACACCGGCCGTTCAGAAGAAGGGGCGAGCAGCGCGGACCGTTGTTGTAGCCGTACGGGTCGCGAAACGAGCTGGGGTAGCTGTACTTCCAGAGGTGCTCACCGGTGTCGGCCCGCCGGCATTCGATGATCTCCTCGTTCCGCTGGCGATGATGAATCACCAGGCGGTTCCCGGCGACCGACGGGGCGCTGTAACCGGTGCCGACGGCAAGCTTCCAGACTTCGGGAGGCCCCTCGGCCGGCCAGGCCTCGAGAAGACCAGTCTCGTCCGAGATGCCGGTCTGGTGCGGGCCGAGGAATTCCGCCCAGTCGCTTCCGGGTCGATCGGGCTCGGGGACGGCGGAGGAGGGACCGGGTTCCTTCCGGACCTCCGTCGAGACGGCGGTCGGCGAGAGTTCCTTTGGCTCGGCATCCTTCGGATTCGTCTTCTCTGGCGAGTCGTCGGGATCCTCGCCCTTCCTCTCTGTCGGTGGAGCGGCAGGAGGAGGCGGAGAAGGCTCCTTCTTCTCGGGGTCACCCGAGTACCACAGCACCCCCGCGACGAGCAAAGCGAGGGCAGGAAACAGGAATCGGCGGATCGACAGGTTGGGAGAACTCATGCGGCCGAGTATCGGGGAGCCGTGCCGTGCCATCAATCGCAGTCTCGCCCAGGATCGCAACATCGCTCTTGCCCGCCCCTGAACACGGAGAATCCGCTCCAGCGAGCCGCCTCCTCGGGCGGTGTCTCTGACCCTGGGAGGGGCCGGAAATTGAACCACGAAGACTCGAAGACACGAAGCCGGAGAAAGAAGAGTCTCCTCTCCAATCCCGCAATCCGCGGCTCTTCGTGTCTTTGAGTCTTTGTGGTTCCATTCGCCGTTCCCTTCTGGCGGTGCTGCAATCGGCACTCGTGGCATCGGCAGACAACCGCAGTCACGACGACTACCTTGATCGAACGAGACGAGCTCGCGAAGTATGGACCACGGCCCCGGGCCCGAATCCGTCGACTTCGCAGTTGGTGATCGATCGCTCGCGACACACTTTCTCCGGAGACGATTCATGCGACTCGCGTTTCGTTTGTTGTTCTCGGTGACGGTCGGCACATGGCTCTCCGCAACGAATGTCAGGGCCGAAGAGATCCGGCACTCGCTGTTCATCGCCGGGCCGAACTTCACGGGCATCATGGATGAGGAGGGGAAAGAGGTCTGGAACTCCGGTCGCAACGGCGCGCGGGATGGATTCGTCCTTCCGAACGGCAACGTGCTGATCGCCTGGTCGGACGAAGTGGTCGAGTTCGTCCGGTCCGACAAGTCGACTCCTTTCCGCTACAAACTCTCCCCGGACAACCGCGAGATCGGCACCGTCGAGCGATTCGAAAACGGCAACACGCTTATCACCGAGCTCGGCCCGAAGCCGCGGCTCCTCGAAGTCGATCCGCAGGTGAAAGTCGTCGTCGAGTTCCCTCTGCAGCCGGAGACCGACAACGCCCACATGCAGACCCGAATGGCGCGAAAGCTTCCGTCCGGCAACTATCTCGTCCCGCATCTCCTCGCGTTCAAGGTCAAGGAGTACGAGCCGACCGGCAAGGTCGTCCGCGAGTTCCCGACCGACCTCGAAGAACTCGGCGGACGCAAAGCCGAGAACTGGCCGTTCACCGCCATCCGGCTCGCTGACGGCCGGACGCTCGTCAACCTGACGCACGGCAACAAGACGGTCGAGCTCGACGCCGACGGCAAGGTCGTCTGGAAGGTCGGCAATGACGACTTCCCCAACGAAAAGCCGTTCGTCGACCCCTGCGGCGGCCAGCGGCTTCCGAACGGGAACACGGTCATCGCCAGCTACGGAGCAACGAAGGGGATCAAGGTGTTCGAGGTGACTCCGGAGAAGAAACTGGTCTGGAGCTACAGCGGCCCGTTCCGCGCGCACGAAATCCAGGTCCTGACGACCAATGGCGAACCGGTGACGGGGAAGCCTTTGAAGTAAGCGCATTGGGGCAACACCGTCAGAAAACCGTTTAACCGCGACGCGCCAGCGG
>JAEYWB010000218.1 GCA_023429275.1 Planctomycetota bacterium | reverse complement strand
GAGCTGGTCGCGCTCCTGGGCATTCTCGACCGCGACTGCAACTTGGATCCCGAGCTGCTGGAGACTCTCTTCGTCTTCGGTCGTGAACGCCCCCTCGTGCCGGTTGATGAGCTCGAAAGCCCCAATCCGCTGGCCGGACGCGTTGACGAGCGGAACGCAGAGAAGGTTGCGGGTCTTGTAGCCGGTCGATTTGTCGACGCTCGGATCGAACCGCTTGTCGCTGTAGGCCTCGTCGACACGGACAATCTTCCCCGTCTGGACGACGTCTCCGACGATCCCCTTGTTGTCAGGAATCCAGAGCTTGCCCCCTTCGACACCGAGGGCGGGACAGGCGACGAGATGCTTCATCTCGCGGTCCCAGAGGAAGATGCTCGCCCGGTCGCACTGGTGAAGGCTCGTCGCTTCGGCCGCAATCCGCTCGAGGAGGGCCTGAGTCTCCCGCTCGGTCGCCAGTGTGCCGGCCATCTCGAGGATGGCGCGGAGCCGGGCCAGTCGCCGTTCGGTCTGTTCGAGCGACGACACGCTCGAAAGGGTCGTCGCCAGGAGGCGGCCGAGGACCAGCGCGTCGGGAAGCTGCGCCTCGCCGAGCCGTCCTCCCGAAAGAAGCAGAACGGGCCGGCCGGGGGACGCGACCGGCACGGCAAGGACCGGCGATGCAACGTCTCCATTCCCGGAAGCAAAGGCCGCGCTCTCCCGATCCTGCACCTCGTCGAGGAGCGTATTCGGAAGGCTATTGAGGTTCCGGACGCCGTGCTCCGCCAGCGTTGTCCAACCGGTCTTGCGGATGACGAGGGCCGTCCAGGGAATCGAAAAGAAGGCGCCGATTTCGGACAGCGCCCCGGACAGGTAGGCCGCGGTGGTGGTCGAAGAGACCGCGAGCGCGGCGAGCCTGTCGCAGACTTGAGCGAGGGCCGATCCCGGGTTGGAGCGATGCAGCCACGGGTGATCAGACCATTTCATCCATCGAGTCGACATAACATGACATCCATTTGACCAAGCACCCGAACCCGCAGAGGTGCTTATTCGATGGCGCTCATGGTAGCCCTGCGTCGCGATTTCTCCAGCAATGCCGACAGTGCGGCCGGAAGGATGTCACAGTTCGACGGTACAACCGTCACACTTTGCCCGCTTTCTCATCGAGCGACCGAAGCATCGGCAGAATCTGCCGGTTGTGCCGGACAGTCGCAAGCTGATGCGGTTCCGCCCCGCTCGTACGCTCCGAGTGACCTCTTGCGGTCCCTGATCACACAAATAGCGAGGGAACCGGGCGCGCGCGTTAGACTGACCGCACGTTTCGAGTCTCCGACCGGTCGACCTGCGGAGCGCTGATGAACGACATTCCGCCGTCACTTCGAAGCCGGGCTCTCCACCTGCGATGGGAGTCACCCGTTCGCGAGGAAGCCCAGGCGGCCGAAGCGCTCCGCAAGCTCGCCGGGGAGTTCACAATCAAGCAGTGCACCGAGGCCTGGCGGGCGGCGGCGGTTCTCGACGGAGCGGCGTTCGAACTGGCTGAGGCGTGGTTCGCATCACGCGGCGCCTCCCCCTCCCCTACGGAGGGAGAACTTGAGCTGCTCTGCCCGGGGTTTCTGCCCGACGACTACACGATGGCGATCCACAACAACATTCTGTGGGCGCGCAAGTAAGGCGTCATGCCGAGCGTTCCGGGAAGGAACACCGCGATTCCGGGCCGGAATCATTGCCGGCGCGCGACATCGTCCGGATGGAGAACCGGGCGACCGGGCTGAACCGGACGCCATCGCGTGACGGCTGGCAATGACCTACGGAAGCGCGGTCTTGCCCATGAGGTAGCGGTCGCATTCACGTGCCGCTTCGCGTCCCTCGTTGATCGCCCACACGATCAGGCTCTGGCCACGGCGGCAGTCCCCTGCGGCGAAGACGCCCGGAACCGTCGTGGCGTACTTGCCGTAGTCCGCCTTGAAGTTGGACCGCGCGTCCTTCTCGAAACCGAGCTGATCAGCGATGACCTGCTCCGGCCCCTTGAATCCGAGGGCCAGAAAACAGAGGTCCGCCGGCCACTCCTGCTCGGTGCCGGGGACGGGCGAGAACGGAGCTCCGCCAGACGGCTTCGACCAGTCGAGACGGATCGTCTTGATCGCCTTCAGCTTGCCGCTGGCGTCACCGACGAACTCGGTCGTCTGGATCGAATACTCCCGCGGGTCGTCATGCAGCGTCTTGTTCGGCATCGACTCGTAGTCGAACTTCGCCGCCGCCTCGGTGTGGCCGTAGTCAGGCTTGTAGACCTTCGGCCACTGCGGCCAGGGGTTGTTCGCGGCACGGGACTTCGGCGGCTGCGGAACCACTTCGAAGTTCACGAGGCTCCGGCAGCCGTGGCGGAGCGACGTCCCCAGGCAGTCGTTCCCGGTGTCCCCCCCGCCGATCACGATGACGTGCTTGTCCTTGGCCGAGAGGTACTGGCCATCTTCCAGGTTCGAGTCGAGGAGGCTCTTCGTATTCTTGTGGAGGAACTCCATCGCGAAGTGAATCCCCGAGAGGTTTCGCCCCGGAGTCTTGGCGAAGAAGTCGTTCGGGACCGTCGATCCGACCGCCAGGATCACGGCGTCGAACTTCGACTGCAGTTCCTTCGCCGTGATGTCCTTGCCGATCTCGGTGTTGACGACGAACTTGACTCCTTCATCGGCAAGCAGCTTCACCCGCCGCTCGACGATCGGCTTCTCGAGCTTCATGTTCGGAATGCCGTACATGAGCAAACCGCCGACCCGGTCGGCCCGCTCGTAGACGGTGACGTCATGGCCGGCGCTGTTGAGCTGGGCGGCAGCGGCGAGACCGGCGGGGCCCGAGCCGACGACCGCGACCTTCTTCCCCGTGCGGGCCTTCGGCGGGTTCGGGACGATCCAGCCTTCTTCGAAGGCTCTGTCCACGATTGAGCGCTCGATCGTCTTGATGGCGACCGGCGGCTCGTGGATGCCGAGCGTGCACGAGCCTTCACACGGAGCCGGGCAGACGCGGCCGGTGAACTCCGGGAAGTTGTTCGTCTTGTGGAGACGGTCGATCGCCTCGCGCCACGCGTTGTGGTAGACGAGGTCGTTCCACTCGGGGATGAGGTTGTGAAGCGGGCAGCCCGCCGCCATGCCGGCCATCAGGTCGCCGGTGTGGCAGAAGGGAATGCCGCAATCCATGCACCGCGCCCCCTGCTTCTTGAGTTCGTCGCCCGA
>JAEYWB010000119.1 GCA_023429275.1 Planctomycetota bacterium | reverse complement strand
GCTGGCAGTCGCTGACCGGTATGGGGAGAAGTGATCCTGCTGAAACCGTCGCGACCAGTTGTCCGTTCAACAGATTGACGAGTTCTCGAACGGTGCCCGGTGAGACTCAGTGTGACGAGGGCTTCCGCTCAATCAGATGGCTGAGTCTCGCACCGAGTTGAGTGATTCGGCCGTCGTTCAGCATGTCGTCGCGTCGGAAGTTCTGAGCCAGGAACTCGACCAGTCCACGATCTCCAGACCGCTCCGTTTCAAAAACTGCCTCCATCTTCTCGATGGACGCACCGCAGTTGACCGAAAGGAACGACAGGAGGGACTCGCCCATGACAATCACGTCGTCCGAGTCCATCGGGCTGACGTAGACGATTGGCGAGTGGTCCCTCACGCGTCCGTCGATCGTGAGAATCGACCAATGGACGCCATCTACGCCCATGGCGGCAAAGGTGAACGCGTTCGCTGGCGTCGAGTCGTAGCCGTAGTCGGGAT
The DNA here is from genome assembly GCA_023429275.1 of Planctomycetota bacterium. GTDB lineage: Bacteria > Planctomycetota > Planctomycetia > Planctomycetales > Planctomycetaceae > Planctomyces_A. The sequence goes on along the minus strand of JAEYWB010000119.1, from coordinate 5,562 downwards.
CGTGCGGACACAGAATGACGTCCCCCCCGAGATGACGCTCCCGCTCATCGACGGCGGCGTACGCCTCCATGAAGATGTCGAAGTGAGTCTTCGCCAAGACCTTCTCCTCTCAGATCCCGGATCACGCGCTCATTCATCCCACCTTCTGCGGAGAACGCGATGAAGTGGTGTCCACCACACGGTCAGGCGAGGACTTCGTGGACGACATGCCCGTGCACGTCGGTCAGTCGCCGCGCGATGCCGTTGTGCGTGAATGTCAGCCGGCGATGGTCGAGGCCCAAGAGGTGCAGGATCGTCGCGTTGAGGTCGTGGACTGACAGGACGTTCTCGACCGCCTTGAAGCCGAGTTCGTCCGTCGCGCCGTAGCTGACGCCGCTCTTCACGCCCGCACCGGTCAGGACCGCCGTGAACCCCTGTGGGTTGTGGTCACGTCCCTGAGCGCCCTTCTGGAACATCGGCATCCGGCCGAACTCGGTACACCAGACGACGAGCGTGTCTTCCAGCAGGCCTCGCTGCCGCAGGTCCTGGATCAGCGCCGCGGAGGGCTGGTCCATGATGCGGGCGTGGACGTCGTACTGCTCCCGCAGCGCGCTGTGGCCGTCCCAGTTGAGCTTGCCGCCGCTGGCGTAGGCGCCGTTGAAGAGCTGGACGAAGCGGACCCCTTTCTCGATCAGCCGCCTCGCCAGGATGCAGTTGCGGGCGTATCCGACCTTGTGCGCGTCGAGCGGATCGTCCGCCCCGTACATCTTGAGAGTGGCCGGCGTCTCCGTTGAAAGATCGCTGATCTCCGGGACCGAGAGCTGCATTCGTGCGGCCAGCTCGTAGCTGGCGATCCGGGCCGACAGGTCCGAGTCACCACGGTTCGCTTCGAGATGCTCGCGGTTGAGGAGCGTCAGCTGGTCGCGGGCACTCCGGTCCGGGGCCGGCGAGATCGACGCCGGCGCCACGAGGTTCTGGATCGGCTGATTCGAGCTGAACGGCGTCCCCTGATAGGCGGCGGGGAGGAAGCCCGGCCCCCAGTTGTTGCCGCGGGCCTGCGGGATGCCGCGCGGATCGGGAATCGCCACGAACGCCGGCAGGTTGTCGTTCTCGGTCCCGAGGGCGTAGGTGACCCACGCGCCGATGCTGGGGAAGCCGTCCTGCACGAAGCCGGTCGACAGAAAGTTCTCGGCCGGTCCGTGCGTGTTCGTCTTGCTCGTCAGCGAGTGAATGAAGGCGAAGTCGTCCGTCAGCTCCGCAAGATGCGGGATCATGTCGGAGACCATCTTGCCGGTCTCGCCGCGCGGCCGGAACTCGTACTGCGGCCGGGCGAGGTTGCCGGCCGGACCCTGAAAGGTGACGGGGGGCCCGCCGGGAAGAGGCTTGCCGTCCTGTTTGATCAGTTCCGGCTTGAAGTCCCACGTCTCGAGCTGACTGCAGGCCCCGGCACAGAAGATGACGACGACGTTCTTCGCCCGTGCGGGGTAGTGCGGCTCGCGGCTCGCGTGCGGCTGAGTGGGGTCAATGCGCGGAGCGGAACCCCCTTCGCTGGCGAGAAGCCGCTGAGACGACAGCAGGCTCGTGAGTGCGATCGCGCTCAATGCCGATCCGGTCGAGGCAAAGAAATCGCGGCGATGCAGCGGCTCCTCACGTCGGACGAGGTTCGACGGGCCGGGATGACCGGGACGGTGTCGTCGGCGCTCGGGCATATCGGGTCTCGGCTCGGAGAAGGAACGGAATCAGGGAAGGAACAGGAACTCGTTGCTGTTGAGAAGCACGCGACAGAGAGTCGCGAGGCCGGCCGCATCAACCGCCTTTACGGAAGCCTCCCGCTCGACCGCGGACGGAGATCGGCCCAGTGCGAGTGCGAAGGCTCTCTCGACGCGGGCTTCCGCGTCAGACGTCGCCTCGCGCTCGACCCGCGCGGCGAACAGTTCCGCCCGGCGGGCGACGAACGGGCTGTTGAACAGGTTCAGGGCCTGGATCGCCGTCGTCGAGCGATCGCGGCGCGGCGTCGACTGGCCGGCATCGGGACAGTCGAACGGACCGAAGACCGGCGTCGATTCCATCCGGATTTTGTGGGCGTAGATCATCCGCCGCAGCCCGGCCGCCTTGAAGTTCTCGATCGGCACGAAGCCGCTCAGGCCCCCTCGCTGCTGGAAGAAATCAAAGCCCGGACCTCCCATCTCGAGGTTCAGCTCGCCGCTCACCGCGAGCATTCCGTCGCGGATCGACTCCGCTTCGATCCGTCGGGATGGAAACCGCCAGAGGAGGCGGTTGTCCTGGTCGAGCTCTTCGGCCGCGGCATCGACGGCATTCCCCTGCTGGTAGGTCGCCGAGTTCAGAATGATCCGATGGAGATGCTTGATCGACCAGCCGCTCGCCATGAACTCGCTGGCAAGCCAGTCGAGCAGCTCGGGATGCGACGGAGCGACTCCGTTGAGACCGAAGTCGTTCGCGGTCTCGACGATTCCCCGTCCGAAATGGGACTGCCAGATGCGGTTGACCATGACCCGCGCGGTCAGCGGGTTGTCTCGCGAGGCGACCCAGCGGGCGAGCTGCCGGCGCCGCTCCTGCTCGGTCGCAGGCGTAGCGGTCTCGGCCGTGCCTGATTGAAACAGCTCCGGCACCGCCGGCGCGACCTCGTCCTCCCGCTGCTCCGGATCACCGCGGCGGAGAAGGTACGTCGTATCGGGAGCACGGAACGTCCCGGCGAAGACGAGCCGGGGAGTTTCGAGCCGCTGCTTCTCGGCCTGCAGCCGCGCCCGCTCGGCGATCAGGCCGGGCAGGTCCCCTTCGCCCCCTCCGGGGCGGGTGGCGAGCAGGAGGTTCACCGGATCATGCGGGGTTCCCCGGGGGAGGCGGTCACCGTGGCCGGCGACTTCCTTCCACTCGGTTCCGTCGAGAGAGGCTTCGACGTGGTAGCGGGTCGGAAGGCGGTCGGCGAATTTTCCGTTGCGGTCGCGCCCCCAGACGATGCGGTCGACCTCGGCCGGCTGTGGGAGCTCGAGCTGCACCCAGCCGCCGCCAAGCTCGCTCGAGATCCAGCTGCGACCGTTGCCATAAGCCCCGTCGTTGATGTGCTTCAACTGATGAGGACCGCCCCCCGAGAAGTTGCCGGAGGAGGTCGCCCTGGTCCCGAGGCTCGCCAGGGCGAGATTCTTCGTCGGGTCTTTGGTGCCGTAGATCTCCAGCTCGTCGAGGCACGGTTCGTGCCGGTTCGAGTCGATCGTCTCGTCAACGCGGAAGCGCACAAACCGGGCGTTCGTCGCGCCGAAGTTCTCGACGTTCATCCTGGGATTGACCGGGGGACGCAACCGCGGAAGAGAGTGACCGTCATCCGGCCCGGCACGCTCTTCCTGGAGCAGGATGACGTCGGCCGTGATCCCGGTTCCGGTCTCTCCTCCACGAAGGATGAGCCGGCTGGAGGGAGTCCAATCCCAGGTCCCTGCGGTTTGCAGGCCGCTCCAGAGGGGTTTCTGTTCCGTGGTGCCGGACGTCACCCCTGCCGGGTAGTACTGGTCGACCCGTGCGATCTCCTGCTGGTCATCACGGGTCGCCAGATCGCCGTCCCGATCGAGGACGTACCGCGCGTCGCGCGTGTGGACGCCGCTTCCATGGGCACCCCAGGAGATCCAGAGGCGGTAGCGTCCGGCGACGCCCGGCGTATACGTGAGGACATCTTCGCCGGGGACGTTGTTCCACCACGTGTAATGCCCGCCGCTGAGGTTCCCGAGGCGATCCGCGGCGCCCGGGTCGTCGCGATAGCCGCGGTTCGTGCCGACGGGATTGTTGCCGGGGCCGTTCTTCGGCTTCAGTGCCGTCACGAGCCGGGAGTCCTCTTCGTCGACCAGGAGCGTCTTGCCTGTAAAGGCCGCTGGTTCGAACGCACGAAGGCGTCTCTCCAACTCCTCGAGTCGTGGTGCGAGGGCCGCGGCCGCCGCCGCGCGGGTGCGGGCGTCGGCGTCCTGAATGGGCCGATCGCCATACTCGACCCCGGCGAAGAAGGCCTGGAGGGCGTAGTAGTCGCGCTGCGTGAGGGGATCGAACTTGTGGTCGTGGCAGCGGGCGCAGGCGAGAGTGATGCCGAGCATCGCGGAGGAGGTCCCGCCGATCATCTCGTCGAGAGCATCCTGCCGGGCGAGCCGCTTCGAAGCATCGTCCTGACCGATCTGGCCGGGAAGGAGTACGGCGGCCGCAACGAGAAACCCGGTCGCCTCGTCCGCTCCGACGGCATCCCCGGCCAGTTGCTCGGAGAGGAACCGGTCATAGGGCTTGTCGTCGTTGAAAGACCGGATAACCCAGTCGCGGTAAGGCCACGCATGGTCACGCTGCGTATTGACCTCGAAGCCATGCGTATCGGCGTACCGGACAACGTCGAGCCAGAGCTGCGCGGCCCGCTCGCCGTAGTGCGGACTCGCCAGGACCGACTCGGCCAGTTCGGAATACGCCTCGGGACGCTCATCGGCGACGAACGCCTCGACCACCTCGGGGGTGGGAGGAAGCCCGGTCACGTCGAGAAACAGCCGCCGGGCGAGCGTGCGACGCGAAGCAGGAGGCTGACGAATCAGCTTGCGGGCAGCGAGCCGGGCCGTGATGAACGCGTCGATCGGATGCTCGTCGGCCGACACGCCGCCTGAGCTTCGCGGCAGAGGAGGACGCACGACCGGTTGAAACGCCCAGTGCTTCCGCGGGTCGCGTTCTTCCTGCTCGTCGGCGGGCGTGACCGCTCCTTCGGCGATCCAGCGGGTGATCCGTTCGATCTCTTCCGGCTTGAGGGGATCCCCTTCGGGAGGCATCCGCTCGGCCGGATCGCGGGCGGTCAGGCGCTTCAGCAGATGGCTCTCGGCCGGCTTGCGGGGGACGGCCCCGGCTCCCGAATCGCCCCCCTGGCGGATCCTCGCGCCGGTATCGAGCCGCAGGTTCCCCTCCTGCTTGAGGGCCGCGTGGCAGGAGAAACATCTCTCCTTGAGAAGGGGGCGGACATCACGAAGGTAGTCCACCGTGGCGGCGGCCGGTTCCGCGGCGCGCGCGCCCTCGCCCGGCAAAGCGATCAGCCCCATGAACAACAGAAGTGTCACAATGCCCTGGTGCATGCGAACACTATGCCCCAGCCTCGGGAGCCGAGCAATCCCGACCGGTTGCGATCTCGGAGAACACGTTCCACCGATCGCCCGCGCGACCGAGACAAAGAACGAGACCAGTGCGACGGAGCGGCTGTTGAGGTCCGAGCTTCCGCTCAGCAATCTGCTGCGACGCACGGAGTCAGGTGAAGAACATTCCGACAAGACAGATCAGGAAGCAGAGGCTGGCGACGATTGATCACCCGCTCCAGCACGAGGCCGCCGGCAATCCCAGCGGCCGAGTACAGAACTCCGACATCCTCAGGATCCGCGGCATCGTTCTGGCCCTGTTTCTGGCCGGCGAGTGTTTCGATCGTTCACGTCCCCGACGCTGCGAGCATGCGGGCCTGGGCGGCGGACGTGTCGAGGCTCAGGCGGATCTTCGTTGACCAGCGGCCCGAGTCTCCGACCGTGAATTCCCAGTGGGGGACGACGCAGGTGCTCTGGTGGACCAGCTCGA
>JAEYWB010000048.1 GCA_023429275.1 Planctomycetota bacterium | reverse complement strand
GGTGTGGGGGGGGCGGGGCAGGGGGAGGGGGCGGGCGCCCGCGGGCCGGGGGGCGCACCCCGACGAGGGAGGCAGGTCTTGAGAAGATAACGCGCCGGCGGAGAGCGGCCTATGCCATCATCGCAATCCGAGATCGGCGGAGGTCCTGAGTGTGCTGAAATGACTCGCCGGTCATACTCGCGACTTGACGTATTCCACGGGGGGCTGAACGATTCGCGTCCTCATCAAAGTCGATTAATGCCTGGCGGCAGCGGAATCCTCTCGAAAAAATGCCACGCACACTGAATATCGCCCAACGTCTTTGCGACTCGGCCCGGAACTGGCCGCTCACGCGGGCGGTCGTCTGCCCGGCCGGTCGGGACTGGCTCGGACGAAGGGCCTACTCGCAGCTCACGTTTACGCAGCTCGATCAGGAGAGCGACCGCATCGCACGTGGCCTGTGGGACTGGGGAGTGCCCCGTGGTTCGCGGCTCGTGCTGATGGTCCGGCCGAGCCTGGAGTTCATCGCCCTGACCTTCGGCCTCTTCAAGGCGGGAATGGTGATCGTGCTGGTCGATCCGGGAATGGGCCGGGCCAACATGATGAGTTGCCTCGCCGAGGTGAATCCGGACGGCTTCGTGGCGATCCCGATCGTTCATGCAATCCGCTGGTGGAATCGGGCTCGATTCCCGCGGGCTCGATGGAACGTCTCGGTCGGTCGCGGTATGCCGGGTGTTCCCAGAACCTACCGACAGCTGATCGGAGACGACTGGTCGCCGATCAAGATCGCTCCGACGCTCGAGACCGATCCGGCCGCCATCATCTTCACCAGCGGCAGCACCGGGCCGCCGAAGGGGGTGCAGTTCGAGCACGGGATGTTCAATGCCCAGGTCGATCTCATCCGCGACTGCTACGGCATCGAGCCTGGGGAGGTCGACCTTCCTGGTTTCCCGCCGTTCGCACTCTTCAACGCGGCGATGGGGGTGACGACCGTCATCCCCGACATGGACCCGACCCGCCCGGCCAGGGTCGATCCGGAGAAGATCCTCGAAGCGATCCGGGATAACGGCGTCACGCAATCGTTCGGCTCGCCCGCGTTCTGGAACCGGATCGGGCGGTATTGCGAGGATCATCACCTGGCGCTACCGACGATCCGCCGCGGACTCTCGGCCGGCGGGCCGGTGCCCAATCACGTCCTGGCAAGGATGACGCGGGCGTTCATCGGAGAGGGGGCAGACCTCTTCACCCCCTATGGAGCCACGGAAAGCCTCCCCGTGGCATCCATCGGAGGCCGCGAGGTACTCGAGCGGACCGCCCCCAGGACGCGGACCGGCGGGGGGACCTGCGTCGGGCGGGTCTTCGACGGGATCCAGGTGAAGATCCTCGAGATCACCGAAGGGGCGATCGCCTCGATGGAGAAGGCCAGCGAGCTCCCGCCGGGGGAGATCGGAGAGATCGTCGTCTCGGGACCGTCGGTGACCCGCGAGTATTTCCAGAGGCCCGAAGCGACGAAGCTCGCGAAGATCCCGGATGGTGACCGCTTCTGGCATCGGATCGGCGATGTCGGCTATTTCGACGACGAGGGCCTGCTCTGGTTCTGCGGCCGGAAGGCCCACATCGTCGAGACTGCGGAGGGGCGGATGTTCTCCGTCTGCTGCGAGGCGATCTTCGAGAACCATCCCGACGTCTATCGCGCCGCGCTCGTCGGTCTCGGCCCCGCGCCGGATCAGAAGCCGGTGATCGTGATCGAGCCCGAGCCGGGCCGCTCTCCCAAGTCGGCCGCCGAACGGGAGAGGTTCACGAAGGAACTCCTCGACCTCGGACGGGGCTCCCCGCTGACGACCAGGGTCGAGACCGTGCTCTTCCACGAGTCCCTGCCGGTCGATACGCGTCACAACGTGAAGATCCAGCGCGAGACGCTCGCGGTCTGGGCCGCGGGACGCCTCGGCCCTTGAGTATCGTTCTTACGGCCCGGCGGGGCGGTTCGTCGGCGGCGTCGGCTTCCCGGCTGACGGGGGAACGTCGAGGACGTGGGTGGAAGCCTCCTTGGGAAAATCCACCTTCGTCGTGTAGTTCGTGTACAGCACCGGAGCGACGCTCTCTCCCGACGCGTCGACCTTCGCTTCGCTCGGGCTCTTCGACCCGGAGATTCGAACGATGTGCGTTCCGCCGACGACCCCGCGTCCGTCGGCAGCGTTGGTATCAAACTTTCCGTCCTCGATCCGTGCCGTCCCTTGAGGCCCCTTAACCCCGGCGGAGGCATCTGGCTCGAAGACGATCGTCCCGGCGGGGACCGGCATGCCGCCATACGTGACCGTCCCCGAGACGCGGTATCGCTGCGGGCCGGTCTCCCCTCCTCCGCATCCGAAAGTGACGAGAACGAGACATGCGGCGAGGGACAAGCTGCGAGAGGGGATGTTCAGACGAGACATCAGGAAGCTCCAACGTGAGAGGAACACGGAGCGTATCGGAGCCGTGCGGAGACGATACGAGCGACGTGCTGAGGCGAAATGAACCCTGCGGGGAATCGAAATGGTGCCGCCCGAGATTGCCCCCGGGCGGCTTCGCAGGTGACCGATCCGCTGCCTCTGTTTCAGTCGAGCGTCTGAGGCTCTTCGCCATCGATGCTGGAGACCGCGCGGTACAGCTGCGTGTCAATATTCTCGGACACGAACCTGACCGCGCCGTCAGCCATCAGGAAGTGCGTCCCGCCGACGTGCTGGCTGCCAAAGCTGACGTCATTGAAGTTGTTGCTGCCGTTGTAGCCGACGAGATTGATGCCGTTGACGACATTCTTCGCCGACCCCATCGCGTTCGACCCGCCGTTGCCGCGGGTCCAGGCCCGGAAGCAGTTGGAAGTATTCTTGGAGAGTTCGCCGATCATCAACGTGCTCGACGTTCCGTCTGTCACGTCTCTGATTCGCTTGACCGGCGTGGTGTTCTGCGAGGTCCGTCGGGTCGTTCCCATGAGTCCCTGGCATGCGAAACCGCCGTGCCCGGCAGTCCCGTTCGTCGTGGAGCTCTCCAATCGGTAGGAAGTCCCGGCGGGCTTCGCGTACGGGTTGACACCTGTCGGCCCCATCACGCCATAGTAATGCGTCGTAAAGCAGGCGATGCTGTTTGCCGTTTCCGTGTTCGACCGCTCCTCTTTGGCGCTCGGACACAGATAAGAACTGATACGATTCAACGCGTGAATCTGATGGGCCGTATAGTTGAGGGCGTTGAAGTCAAACTTGTTGTAGATGCCGGCCTGGTCGAGATGCGGGAGGATCATGACCGTCCAGGCGGTCTGGCTTCCGTCGTGAAATCCGCCCGGGGCAAAACAGGAATGCGTTTCGAGATAGTTGTGGTGCGCGATTCCGATCTGCTTCAAGTTGTTCCGGCATTGCGAGGCCCGCGCCGCTTCACGGGCCTGCTGGACGGCCGGGAGCAGAATCGCCACGAGCACGGCAATGATCGCGATGACAACGAGCAGTTCAATCAGCGTAAAGCCACGAAGACGAGGGGAAGGATGCATAGAGAGATCTCTCCGGGAATCCGTTCAGACTGACGAGACGGGATGACTCTCGTCGACGACGAGAAGGGAAGTGGTAGATCGAAACTACATCCGTCCCGATCGTTCCGCAAGTCGCGGATTGCTTGGATCGAAGACGGACTGCATCGAGGTGTGCGGGCCTCAACCAGTCGCGGTGCGATCTGGCCCGGATGCTGAAGCTGGCATGAACCTCAGAGGCGGGTGCAGGCCAGACCGTGGTCCCGGCCGTTTGAGAACCTTGAGTCATACTTGCAGCAACTGGACGAATGCAGACCCTGGGCCGTGGATTCCGTCGGGCTTCAATGTCCACCCGGGACGCATCGCATTCAGCACGTCCGTAAAGGCCTTGTACGCGATAGCGTCGGTCAGCATTCCCGCGCCTCTCTCGATCTCGGGCCTGGCTTCAGCGGATCCAGCCGCCGCCGAGGACACGGTCTCCGTCGTACAGCACGACCGCCTGGCCCGGCGCGACACCGAACTGAGGCTCGTCGAACGTGACCTGCAGACGGTCGTTTCCGACCATCCTGGCCGTGCACGAGGCCGGGGTATGCTGATACCGGATCTGAGCGGTCGCGCGGAGCGTGGAAGGGACATCGGGGATCAGCCAGTTGAGCTGGTCCGCTTCGAGAGTCCGTCGTCCGAGCTCCTCTTTCTTTCCGACCACGACCCGGCGGGTCTCCGGCTCGATCCGGACGACGAACCGCGGTTCGCCGAACGCCACGCCGAGCCCCTTTCGCTGGCCGATCGTGAAGTTCTGGTAGCCGTCGTGGTGGCCGAGGACCGCTCCGGCCGTATCGACAAGCTCGCCCGCGGTCTCCTGCGGCCCGCGAAACCGGTCGATGAAGGCCGAATAGTCGTTGTCCGGGATGAAGCAGATCTCCTGGCTGTCAGGCTTATGGGCGGTCCGGAGCCCGGCCCGCTCCGCCAGTTCGCGGATCTGCGGCTTCTCGAAGTTGCCGACGGGGAAGAGAACCCGGTCCAGCAGGGTCCGCTCAATCCCGAACAGGACGTACGACTGATCCTTCCCCGGATCGCGCCCCCGGTAGAGCCCTGGCTGGCCATTCACGGTGTCGATCCGGGCATAGTGGCCGCTGGCGATCAGGTCCGCTCCGACCTGCTTGCCGAACTCCCACAGCCGGCCGAACTTCAGCCAGATGTTGCACTTCACGCAGGGGTTCGGCGTCCGCCCGGCGAGGTACTCGTCGGCGAAGTATTCCTGGATCTTTCCGAAGCCGTCGCGGAAGTTCAGGGCGTAAAACGGAATGTCGAGCTGGTCGGCCACCCGGCGGGCGTCGGCCGCGTCGGAGGCGCTGCAGCATCCCTGCTTGTGAGCCTTGGCGGGGAGGATCGGCAGCGGGTTGGAATCCAGATCGCACGTCGTCTCCTCGGCCATGCCGGAGCGCATGAACAGCCCGATCACCTCGTGCCCCTGCTCTTTCAGCAGGAGCGCCGAGGCGGAGCTGTCGACGCCGCCGCTCATGGCGAGAACAACACGCACGCGAGGGTTCCTTCGGACAAGCCTTCAGCGATCAACAGACAGCTGTCAGCGAGAGCGGCCTGGTTGAAAGTCGGCTCTGACTGATGGCTGACAGCTGAACGCTGATGGCTCAATCAATAATCTTGCTGATCGGGTACTCGACGATGCCGGTCGCTCCGGCCTGCTTCAGGTTCGGGATGATCGCGCGGACGACCGACTCGTCGAGAATCGTGTTGACCGCGACCCACTCGGGGTCGGAGAGGGAGGACACCGTCGGCTTCTGCAGGGCGGGAAGCTGCTGAAGGACGCGGCCGAGGTCGGTCCGGCTGACGTTCATCATCAGGCCGACTTTCCCCTCCGCCGCGAGGCAGGCCTGCAGCATCATCGAGATGTTCTCGAGCTTCTGCTTCTTCCAGCCGTCGCTCCAGGCCGAGCGGTTGACGATCAGCCGGGTCGTGCTCTGGAGGACTTCCGCGATGATCCGCAGATTGTTCGCCCGGAGCGAGGAGCCGGTCTCGGTCACCTCGACGATCGCATCGGCGAGCCGCGGCGGCTTCACCTCGGTTGCTCCCCAGGAGAACTCGACGTCCGCATTGACGTTGTGCTGAGCGAGGAACTGCTTCGTCAGGCCGACCGCTTCCGTCGCGATCCTCTTCCCTTCGAGATCGGCCACCGACTGCACGGGAGAGT
>JAEYWB010000040.1 GCA_023429275.1 Planctomycetota bacterium | reverse complement strand
GTGTCGTGAAATGTGCGATCCCTTTCGGGGGGAGCCTGGGAGAGACCTCTTCGAATCCCCGCTCCGGGCGGCGAACCGTCAGTATGATGGACGTGTCGTTGTTATGATGGATGAATGTGTCACGGATGAGGCGGTCTGGTGCGTCTCCGCCCGTGCTGCAGTGTTGCCGTCCCGCATCCCGCGTAAACAACCGTTACGACGACTGCGAAACGTAACCCATTCGCCGATCGAACCTTGATCCGCGTTCAAGAGGCCCCCTACAACGTTACGCATGAAGACTGAAGACCTCCTCCGTGAACATTTGTCCCGGCGTATCCTCCTCCTCGATGGATCGATGGGGGCGCTCATCATGTCCCGGGGGCCGACCGAGGCGGACTACCGCGGCAAGCGGTTCGAGTCTCACCCCGTTGACATCAAGAACTGCACCGACCTGCTCTGTCTGACGCAGCCGCAGATGATCCGGCAGATCCACTGCGAATACCTCGAGGCGGGCTCGGACATCATCGAGACCAACACGTTCAACGGGAACGTCGTGACGCTCGAGGAATTCCAGGTCGCCGACCTGACCCGCGAGATCAACCGGACCGCCGTCGAACTCGCGAAGGGGGCGGCGGACGAATACACGAAGAAGAACCCCGCGAAGCCGCGGTTCGTCGCCGGAAGCATCGGGCCGACGAAGGTCCAGCTCTCGTTCAATGCCGACAAGCCGGGGTACCGGCCGGTCACGTTCGACCAGATGGTCGATTCGTATGCCGAGCAGGTCCGCGGCATGCTCGACGGGGGTGTCGACCTGCTGCTCCCCGAGACGAGCTTCGACACGCTTAACATGAAGGCGGCGCTCTTCGCGATTCAGAAGGTGTTCGACGAGGGGGCGCGGCAGGTTCCCGTCATGGTCTCGGGGACGATCTTCCAGGGAGGCCGAACGCTCACCGGGCAGACGCTCGAGGCGTTCATTGCGGCGCTGTCGCACTTCCCGATGTTCAGCATCGGGCTCAACTGCGCGCTCGGTCCGAAGCAGATGCGCCCCTACATGGAGTCGCTCGCCAGCCGGGCCAGCTGCCTCGTGAGCTGCTACCCGAACGCCGGCATGCCCGACGGCATGGGAGGGTTCGACTCGAGTCCGGCCGAGGTCGCGCAGACGATCCGCGAGTTCGCCGAGAGCGGCTGGGTCGACATCGTCGGCGGCTGCTGCGGCACGACACCGACGTACATCCGGCAGATCGGTGAAGCGGTCGCCGGGGTGGCGTCGCGATTGAAGCAGCATGACTCCGGCGCCAGCTGGACTCCGGCAGTGCCGAAGGGAACGGCCGCCTACAGCGGGACGGAGCTGTTCGAACTCCGCCCGGAACCGGCCGACGCTCCCCCCGACGCCCCTCCGACGACGCCGTTCCTCATGGTCGGCGAGCGGAACAACGTCACCGGCTCGCGGAAGTTCGCGCGGCTCATCCGCGAGAAGAAGTACGACGAGGCCCTCTCGGTCACGCGCGAGCAGATCGAGAGCGGGGCCAACATGATCGACGTCAACATGGACGAAGGCCTGCTCGACAGCGAGGCCGAGATGGTCCACTTCCTGAACCTCCTCTCCGACGACCCGGACGTCAACAAAGTTCCGGTCATGGTCGACAGCTCGAAGTTCAGCGTCATCGAGTCGGGGCTCAAGTGCCTCGCCGGCAAGGGGGTCGTGAACTCGATCTCCCTCAAGGAAGGGGAGACGGCGTTCCTCAAGCAGGCCCGGACGATCCGCCGCTACGGCGCTGCGGTCGTCGTGATGGCCTACGACGAAGAAGGCCAGGCGGTCACGGCCGACAACAAGGTCGCCATCTGCAAACGGGCCTACAAGCTCCTGACGGAAGAGGTCGGGTTCCCGCCGGAAGACATCATCTTCGACACGAACATCCTGACGGTCGGCACCGGGATGGACGAGCACTCGAACTACGCCGTCGAGTTCTTCGAAGCGGTCCGCCGGCTCAAGACCGAGTGCCCCGGCGCGAAGACCTCGGGCGGGGTGAGCAACGTCTCGTTCTCGTTCCGCGGCAACGACGTCGTCCGCGAGGCCATGAATGCCGCGTTCCTCTATCACGCGATCCGCGCCGGTCTCTCGATGGGGATCGTCAACGCGGGCCAGCTCGAGGACTACGAAGAGATCGACAAGGAGCTGCTGATCTATATCGAGGATGTCCTCCTCAACCGCCGTCCCGACGCGACCGAGCGGCTCATCGCCTACTCCGACGCCCTGAAGGCGAAAGGAACCGAGAAGGACAAGGAATCGGCCGAAGTCGAGGCCTGGCGAAGCGAATCGGTCGAAGCCCGGCTGCAGCACGCTCTTCTCAAGGGGTTGACGGAGCACATCGAGGCCGACACGGAAGAGGCCCGGCAGAAGTACGGCCGGCCCCTCAACGTCATCCAGGGCCCGTTGATGGACGGCATGAAGGTCGTCGGCGACCTGTTCGGTCAGGGGAAGATGTTCCTTCCGCAGGTGGTGAAGTCCGCCCGTGTGATGAAGAAGGCGGTGGCCTACCTCGAGCCCTTCATGGAGGCCGAGAAGGCGGAAGCGGCCGCCGCGGCAGAGGCGAGAGGTGAGAGCTTAGAGGTTAGAGAGGAAGACCCCGCTGCGGTCTCTAACCTCTCGTCTCTAACCTCTAACCCCTCCGCCCGCGGCCGGATCGTCCTCGCCACCGTCAAGGGGGACGTCCACGACATCGGCAAGAACATCGTCGGCGTCGTGCTTCGCTGCAACAACTTCGAAGTGATCGACCTGGGGGTCATGATCCCCTGCGACAAGATCCTCGACACCGCGATCGAGCAGAAGGCGGACATCGTCGGCCTCTCGGGGCTCATCACGCCGTCGCTCGACGAGATGATGACGGTCGCCAAGGAGATGAAGCGCCGCGGAATGACGATCCCGCTCCTCATCGGCGGGGCGACCACCAGCTCGAAGCACACGGCGGTCAAGATCGCGCCGCACTACAACGAGCCGGTCGTTCACGTCGTCGACGCCTCCCTCTCGGTCCCGGCGGTCGAGCGACTCCTCGATCCGGAGACGAAGCCCGCCTACGTCGAGCAGGTCCGCCGCGAGCAGGAACAGGACCGCCAGCGGTTCGCACTCCGCGCGGAGCAGGCCCTCGTCCCCTACGCCGAAGCCTTCAATCGTCGCTACCAGACCGACTGGAAGACCGTCGACATCCCGCGCCCGGCCTTCACGGGTCTCAAGGTCATCGAGAACATGGACCTCGCGGTCCTGCGGACTTACATCGACTGGTCGCCGTTCTTCCAGACCTGGGAGCTCCGGGGCAAGTTCCCGAAGATCTTCGACGACCCGGTCGTCGGGGCGGAGGCGAAGGATCTGTTCGACAAGGCGAACGTCCTGCTTGACCGGATCATCGAGGAGAAGCTCTTCACCGCCCGCGGCGTTTACGGATTCTGGCCGGCCCGGACACACGGCGACGACATCGAGATCCTTCTCGATTCCGGGCCTGTCCGGTTCCCGATGCTCCGTCAGCAGTGGGAGCGTCCGGGCCAGAAGGACTTCCGGTCGCTTGCCGACTACATCGCCCCGGCCGAATCGGGCCGGGAGGACTACCTCGGCGCGTTCGCGGTCACGGCCGGTCACGGCTGCGACGAACTGGCGAAGAAGTTCGAGCGGGACCACGACGAGTACAACTCGATCATGACGAAGGCCCTCGCGGACCGGCTGGCCGAGGCGTTCGCCGAGTACATCCACGGCGTCGCCCGCCGCGATCTCGGCTTCGGCGAGAGCGAAAATCTCTCGAGCGACGAACTGATCGACGAGAAGTACCGCGGCATCCGCCCGGCGTTCGGCTATCCCGCCTGTCCGGACCACACTCTGAAACGCCCGCTGTTCGATCTGCTGCAGGCGGAGAAGAACGCGGGCGTCAGCCTGACGGAAAGCTTCGCGATGTGGCCCGCGGCGAGCGTCAGCGGCCTGATCTTCTCGCATCCGGAGTCACGGTATTTTTCCGTGGACCGGATCACGAAGGACCAGGTCGAGAGCTACGCGGCCCGGTGTGGAAAGCCGGTCGAGTTCGTCGAGAAGTGGCTGGCGCAGAACCTCGGGTATTGAGCCCTCAGGGTGAGTCTGCCATGCAGCCCGCGTTTGAACCTGAGCGATACACCCTGACGTTGTTCTTCCGTGGACGCCAGTCGGCGTCATGACGGAAGCGTTTCTGTACGACATCGACTCCTGGTTCGGCTTCTTCGCCCTGTCAGATGACATCCTGCCAACGCCGATCGGGCGGCGGCTGACCGAGATCTCCGAGTTCTGCGAGGAATGGAATGCCCGTCAGGCTCGTTCGCCCTCCAGTGCCGATGCGGCCGAGTTCGACCGGTTCGCCGACGTGCTGGTTGAGGGGAGCTGGTTTGCCGAGAGTGACTTCGGCTCAGAACGGCATATCATCGCCGACGCTCCGTTCCCGGTTGGCGACGGAGAGTTCTCGTTCCGGACGGTGTCTTGCCGACCCGCGGACACGATCGCGCGGGCGACACGACCAGTCCTCTTTCGTCCCTGGCGGGACTGAAGACGGGGGACGAATCGTGTCACCCCGCGTTGGCACGGGGGGCTTTTTCCTGCCGTCCCTGGCGGGACTAGTGGTCCACTGAACCCGGTGTTGCCGCCTGATTGCCTGATCC
>JAEYWB010000914.1 GCA_023429275.1 Planctomycetota bacterium | reverse complement strand
TGAACGGGCCGGACGAGATTTACGTCGAGATCGGCGGGCGGCTGTTCGAGACGGAGGACCGCTTCGCGAGCGAAGATGTCCTCCAGTCGGCGGTGCACAACATCGCGCAGTACGTCGGGCGGGAGATTGACGCCGAGCGGCCGATTCTCGATGCCCGGCTCCCCGATGGTTCGCGGGTTCATGCCGTGCTCCCTCCGAGCGCCCGCCGCGGCACGTATCTGACGATCCGGAAGTTCCGGCGGGACGTCCATACGCTCGAGGACTTTCTGACCCAGGGAAGCCTCTCCCCGGCGGCGCGGGAGTTCCTGACGATTGCCGTCCGGCTTCGGAAGAACATCCTGATTGCGGGGGGGACCGGGACGGGCAAGACGACGTTCCTGAACGCTCTCTCGACGGCGATCCCTTCTGAGGAGCGAATCGTCGTCATCGAAGACAGCTCCGAGCTGCGGCTCAACCAGCCTCACTCGCTCTATCTCGAGTCGCAGCAGTCGGACGAGGAAGGCCGCAAGGGGGTGTCGATCCGGCAGCTCTTTACGGCGTCGTTGCGGATGAGGCCGGACCGGATCATCGTCGGGGAAGTCCGGAGCGGCGAAGCGCTCGACATGGTCCAGTCGATGATCAGCGGGCACTCGGGGAGCATGACGACGGTTCACGCGAGTACGCCGCGGGATGCGCTCGTGCGGCTCGAGACGCTCTGCCTGATGTCGGATGTCGAGCTGCCGGTCTACGGCGCCCGGGCGCAGGTTGCGTCCGCGATTCACCTTGTCGTCCAGCTGACGAGGTTCTCCGAGGACGGCTCGCGGCGGGTGACCCGGATCACCGAGCAGACCGGCCTCGACAAGAACTCCAACTACCAGTTCCGCGACCTGTTCGTGAGCCAGCACAAGGGACGCACGGCCGACGGCCGGCTGATCACCGACCTCGCCGCGACCGGTGAATCCCCCTCGTTCGGCCGTGAGGCCCAGGAGCAGGGCCTGCTCGAGGCCGCGGCTCTCACGCGGAGTCTCTGGACAAAGTAGCCGTCTCGCTCCGTGAGATGAGCGGGTCTTCTTCGGCGTCCGATCGGGACCGACTGGCTCCCGAGGCTGGGAAGTCCGCGGCGGCACCGAGGGTCGCCCATTGTTCCCTCGCTCATCTCGCGGAGCGAGATGGCTACTGATTGCGAGTCCAGAGTTCCTTCAGCAGCCGCGTGACTTCGTCGGCGGCGGTCGCCGGTATGAGGGCTGTATTCGCGATCCCGGCGACGACCCGCGTCAGGTTGTGGTCGACCTCCCCAGGCTTTCCCCATGCGGCGCCGGTCGGCGCGGTGAGGTAGACGGAGAATGTGCGATGCCCGGTCCCTGGCCGCTCGCCGATGACGTGGAGGATGGCCCGGTGCTCGTCGAGCCCGGCGAAAAGCTTCTCACCGATGCGGTATCCCGCCCGGACCCGGCCCGATGTCACGACGAGGTGCTCCGGCGCCACCCGGAAGTCCTCCCGCAGCAGGCTCGACCGGAGCGTTTCGAGGAACGGCTGCAGCTGCTTGCGGTCCATGATCGCCAGGGCGTTGAGGCCGTCGGAGATCACGATCTGCACGTCATACGCCCCCTGGTGACGGTCCCGGAGCCGGGCGAGCGATGCCTCGCCGGCGGGGCTCAGCTTCTCTCCCGATTCGGGGTGCAGGATGTAGTCGGTCCGGTCCTTCGAGCGGGTGGCGAGAGGGATCGCGGCGGGAACGGACTGCGGAAACCGGTCGTCGAGTTCCGCCCAGATGCTTTCCTTGCCGTCGTTGTAGACGCGGCGGACCTCCTCCTGGAGCCGTGGCGGCATCTCAGACGGCTGCGTCCCCCGGCCTTCCGCCAGGAACAATCCCCGTCCGCGCACGGCCGCCATGCCGGCACGCCCTTCGGCCAGGATCGCTTCGTCCGGGCGGTTGTCACCCTTCCGGCGACAGTACTGCAGGTACACCCAGAGGGGATCGCCGAAGTGCTCCGTCGGGGCCCCTGCGGCGTCGAGCACCCCCAGACGCTGAAAGAACTGCCACATGCGGTCGTTGACCTTGCAGCCGAACTTCTCGCGGAGGCGGACGTGGTCGTGATAGCCGGTCGTCAGGTAGCCGAGCATCGGATCGATTTTGGTCGGCAGGGCCATCAGGTAGGCCGGCGCGGCGGGCACGAGCTGTTCGAGACACCAGTCGAGGTCGTCGAGCGAGACGCTCATGTGGAGCGTCGAGCAGACATCGAGTCCGATGCAGAGCCCGTGCAGCTTTCCCATGACGATGTCTTCGAGGCAGCAGCGGACGAGCTGCTCGCGCGTGCGGAACACCTCGGGGCCGATGAACCCCGCGACGTCGTTGACGTGCACCCAGGGCCGGCCGGGATGCCCGGCGGCGGCGCGGGCTGCCTCGACCTTCTGCGAGAGGAGGCGGGCGAACCCGTACTTTCGCGACTCGTGGAGAACCATGTCGTAGCCATGGCCGTGGCCATTCGTGAAGTCGGCTCCCTGGCCGGTTTCGAAGTAGAGGCCGTATGGCCCGGTCCGCGCGGCGGCGTACTCGAGCATCTTCGGCAGCGTCAGGTCGAACGTCGCATTGGCGGTGTCGCTTCCGGCGATGCTCTGGAACCAGAGAGCGGTGGAGCCGGGCTCGCGCCGCTCCACTTCGGCCTGGACGTCGATGTGCGAGAGGACGCAGTGAGGAAGGATGTCGACGAGGTCGAAGACCTGCAGAACCTCGAGCAGGGTCCGTTCGATGGCGGCGACCGACTTCGGATCGCTCGAGACCGGGTTGTTGCCGAGGACGACGTCTCCGACGGCGTACGAGAAGCCGTCGAAGACCTGCCAGCGGATGTCGTCGACGTTGTCGGTCGGCGAGTTGGGCTGGATCCGGGCCCCGAGATATCCCTTCGCCCCGATCTGCGAGCCGGGAAGCGGGTTGAACACCTTCTGCCCGAGGGTGGCCAGCTCCGCGTTCGACATCAGCTTGACGACGCAGCCGATGACGTCGCTCGAGAGCCCCGGCATGATCTCCTGGATCGCGGGCTCGTCGCGCGTCAGAAGGAACTCCTTGAGCTGGGCGAACGTCCACGATCCGAGCCGGGCCTGAATGGCACGGTCGACGCTGGCCTGCAGCGCGCGGAACAGATCGTCGACGAGAGGAGGGTGAGCGTCGATCGAGGCGAGCGTCGTGGCGGCGAGCAGCTGCCGGGCGGAAAGCCGTTCGGACTCATCCGCGGCGGCGACCCCGACAATCTCATCCCCCTCCTTGAACTCGTTGGCCGCGCCCAGGAGCCGTTTGAACGTCGCGTCGTCGAACCGGCCGACCGAGCGGTCGAGATACTCGAGAAGTCCCTCTCCCGGCCGCGCGGGCGAAAGCCGCAGTGGCGAGGTCTCTCCCCGCGCGGCCGGCAAGAC
>JAEYWB010000855.1 GCA_023429275.1 Planctomycetota bacterium | reverse complement strand
TCTCTCCGGAGTGGCAGGCGTTTCGATGGGCCACCTCTCATGGCGTCCCGATCCGCCTGATGGATCTGCCGCAGTCGAATCACCTCGCGATGCAGCGGGAGCTGGAGGAAAAGCTCCGGAAAGAACTCGAAGCCCGGGCCGGGCAGTTGCCCGCGAATGGCGAAGAGAACACGGGAGAGGGGGGTGACGAAGACGGGACAGCCGCTCCTGCTGGTGAGGCGGAGGGGGCCGAGGACGGGGACGCTGGAGGGGAAACGGACCCGCAACAGCCCCTCTGGCGGACCGATCCGATTGCCCTCCTGGCGGAGGCGGCCGGGTACAAGGACCACGAGCTCTGGTGGGAGAACGAGATCGAGCGGCGGACGGATGCCGCCGGGCTCTTCGAGGCGATCCTCGAAGGGATGCGGGCCGTTCGCGATGACGCCCCTCCCGCGCAGGAGCGGGACCTGATCCGCGAGGCGTTCATGCGGCAGACGATCCGCCGCATTATGAAGGAGGGGCTCTTCCAGAAGATCGCCATCCTCTGCGGCGCCTGGCATGCCCCGGTCCTCGACGAAGAATCGGTGGCCGGCCGCCGCGAGGGATGCCGTATCAAGGACGACGAGGCGCGCCTCAAGAAGCTGCCCAAGGTCAAGACGACGGCGACCTGGATCCCCTGGACCCACAGCCGGCTCAGCTACCGGAGCGGCTACGGCGCCGGCGTCGAGTCCCCCGGGTGGTACGCCCACGTCTGGGAGACCCGCGATCAGGCCCCCCTCCGGTGGATCGCCACCGCCGCCCGGCTCCTCCGGAAGAAGGACCTCGACGCTTCCAGCGCCAGCGTCATCGAAGCGGTCCGGCTGGCGGATGCCCTCGCGGCGATCCGTGAGCTCCGCTCCCCCGGCCTCGCCGAGCTCAATGAGGCGATCCTCGCCGTCCTCTGCCACGGCGACGGAACCCCGATGCGGCTCATCCGCCGACAGCTCGAGATCGGCGACGTCATGGGAGACGTCCCGCCCGAGGCCCCTTCGACCCCGCTGGCGCAGGACCTCGCCGACCAGCAGAAGAGCCTGCGATTGAAGGCTTCCACCGAGATCAAGGCGATCGATCTCGATTTGCGCAAAGAGAACGACCTCGCGAAGAGCCACCTGCTGCACCGGCTCGGACTTCTCGGGATCCCCTGGGGAGTCCTCCAGCAGTCAGGCTCCAGCACGTCGACCTTCCACGAGATCTGGAAGCTTGAATGGACGCCGGAGTTCGCCGTCGCGATTATCGAAGCGAACGTCTGGGGACAGACAGTCGCCGAGGCGGCGGGGAAGCGAGTCATCCAGCAGGCGGACGAGGCGAAAGAGCTCGCGACGATCACTGATCTCCTCGACCGCTCGATCCTCGCGGGACTCGGGCGTGCGGTCGACCCGCTGCTCGCCCGGATCCAGTCTCTCGCCGCGGTCTCGGTCGACGTCCGGCATCTCCTCGACGCCCTCCTGCCGATGGCCCGCGTTGCCCGCTACGGCGACGTCCGCGGGACGAAGGCGGATCACGTCCTCCCCATTCTCGTCGGCCTCTTCGAGCGGGCGGTCGTCGGCCTCGGCGCGGCCTGTTCGGCCCTCGATGACGAAGCGGCCGAGCGGATGCTCAAGAGTCTTTCCAGCGCCCAGCAGGCCCTCGACGTCCTGGCGGATGAGCCGATGCTCACGCGGTGGCTCCTGCGGCTGAAAACGCTCGAGGAAGGTGCCTTCCACGGCCTGATCCGGGGCTGGTGCTGCCGGACGCGCCTCGAAAAGGGGGCCCTGGACGACGACGAGCTCTACCGGGCGGCCCGTCTCGCTCTCTCGCCTGCCAATCCCCCCGCCGTCTGTGCCGCCTGGGCGTCAGGGCTGCTCCGGGGGAGCGGACTCCTGCTCCTCCACCAGGACGAGGTCTGGCGGGTCTTCGACCGCTGGCTCGCCGACCTGACCGAAGAGCAGTTCATCGAGCTCCTTCCCCCGCTCCGCCGCGCGTTCTCGGAGTTCACCCCTCCCGAACGCCGACAGATGGGAGAGAAGGTGAAACGCCTCGGAGGAAGCAGCGACTCCCGGGCGGCGTCGGGGGCAGGGCGTTCATCAACAACAGCGGCGGACGACGCGATCGATCACGAGCGGGCCCGGCTCGTCCTGCCGACGCTCGCACAGATCCTGGGAGTTCCGTATGGCGATCGATAACGACGCCCGGCTGAAGCGGTGGAGGCTCGTCCTCGGCAAGCCGTCCCAGTGCGGCGGGAAGGGGACCTCCGGCGACGAAGGGCTCGACTGCCCGCTCTCGGGGGACGCCTCCGGGATGGACGACGTCCTCGACGCCCTTTACGACTCGAACCGCTCCGCGGGCCTCGGGAGCTCGGCCCCCAACGTCAACCGCTGGCTCGGTGATATCCGGACCTACTTCCCGAAGTCGGTTGTCCAGGTGATGCAGAAGGACGCCCTCGAGCGGCTGCATCTCAACCAGATGCTGTTCGAGCCCGAGACCCTCGAGGCGATCGAGGCGGACGTTCACCTCGTCGGGACGCTGCTGTCGCTGAAGAACGTCATCCCGAACAAGACCAAGGAGACCGCCCGCAAGGTCGTCCGGAAGGTCTGCGACGAGCTCGAGGCAAAGCTGCGGAACCCGCTGACCTCGGCCGTGAAAGGGGCCCTCAACAAGGCGACCCGCACGAGCCGCCCGCGGCCGGGGGAGCTCGACTGGAACCGGACGATCCGCAAGAACCTCCACACCTGGCAGGAAGATCGGAAGACGGTCATCGCCGAGCGGCTCGTCGGCTACGGCCGCCGGCGGTCGTCGCTGCGGGACATCATTCTCTGTATCGACCAGAGCGGTTCGATGGCGACAAGCGTCGTCTACTCGAGCATCTGCGGCGCGGTCCTGGCGTCCCTTCGGGCGGTGAGTACGAAGCTCGTGGTATTCGACACCTCGATCGTCGACCTGACCGAGCACCTGAAGGACCCGGTCGACGTCCTGTTCGGCACGCAGCTCGGCGGCGGGACCGACATCAACGGCGCAGTCGGTTACTGCCAGAAGCTCATCACCCGTCCGAGCCAGACGATCTTCGTCCTGATCTCGGACCTGATCGAAGGGGGCGTGGAAGAGCATCTCCTCCGGCGGACGCAGGAGCTGCTCGGATCGGGGGTGCAGATGATCTGCCTCCTCGCCCTGAGCGATAAGGGGACCCCCTGCTACGACGAGGGCCTCGCGTCGAAGATGTCGGCCCTCGGGGCCCCGGCCTTCGCCTGCACGCCGGACCTCTTCCCGGATCTCATGGCGCACGCGATCCAGAAACGTGACATCGCCACCTGGGCGGCAAAGAACGAGATCGTGGTGCGCGGCACAGGATCCTGACCCACTCCGCGCGGAGCGAGGCTCGGATTCTCTCTGCGAGAAGAGCCGTTCCGAAGCCGCTTCTAGGCAGAAGCGACTCGTTCCAGCGCGTCGGCAGCGGCGGTCGCACCGTTCTCCTGTCGCGACAGTTCCGCTGTCCTCCGGCAGGCCGCGTGGACGTCCGCGTCCCGCAGGAGCCGGTCGATCGATCGGACCAGTCCCTTCCCGGAGAGCCCCCGTCTCGGGAGGCTGTCCCCCGCGCCAAGGCGGCGGACTCGCTCCGCGTTGTCGAACTGGTCATGACCGAGAGCGACAATGATCTGCGGGATTCCCGCCTGCAGACCACGAGCGGTTGTGCCGACGCCGCCGTGGTGGACCAGGAGCGCCGCGTGCTGAAGGACTTCGCCGAGAGGAGCGTACGAGACGTGCCGGACGCCGGCGGGAAGCTTCGCCGGCAGCTGTTCAGGAAACTTTGTCAGGAGCAAGCCGCGGCGTGAGAGTGTCTCACACGCGCCGCACGCCGCGGCAAAAAGTGCCTCGCCATGCGCCATCGCCGAGCCGAACGTGAACACGATCGGCGGCTCTCCCCCGTCGAGCCACGTCCGCAGCTCCGGATCGAGTCCCTCGGCGGCGTCTTCGGTGACGAAGCCGGTCTGCCGAAAGGACTTCGGCCAGTCCGGGGCATCGGCAAACCACTTCGGGAACAGGCCGAGCGTACATCGCGGCGAATGGATCCAGTCCTGGAGATATCGCTTCTGCGGAGAGAGACCGAGCTCCTTCCGCAGAGAACCGACAGATCGGTGAAGAAGGCCGTCGGCAACGGAGTCCGCCATCCAGAAGAAGCCCCGGACCGCGAGCCTCGGCACCCAGGGAGGAAAGCGGACCCCGGCGAGGATCGGCGGGTCGACGAGACTCCGCAGCATCGTTGGCTGGAGGTGCAGCATCGCCAGCCGCAGACGCGGATGCGTCTCGAGAGCGACTCGCGCGGGGAAGGCCAGGGAACCGGCGGCGACGACCCCCTCCGGATGGCGGGCGTGGAAGTCGGTCACCATCCGGTATCCGTCGCGGACTCCCTGCACGGCATCGGGGTTGCCGAGCACCACCTTCGTCCCGCGTGTCGGATGCCAGAGGTCCGGGTTCTGAACGATCTTGAGGTACTGCTCGGTCGTCCCGAGTTCCTGAAAGCCGAGCCCGGCCCGCTCGATCGCATTTCGAAAGTAGCCGCAGGTGCCAACCGTCACGGAG
>JAEYWB010000769.1 GCA_023429275.1 Planctomycetota bacterium | reverse complement strand
ACCCTGTCATCGAATTCGACCCGGCGATTTCGCCCCCTGCATCCCCGCCGTATCAATCAGCAAGGTTGTCAAAAATGGCAGAGTGCCGCGCCGAAGAGTCGACGCAGATTCGCGCAAGGCTCCGGCGGGAACGGCCGGTGAACGGGAATGGAGGGCCCGAACGCCCCAGATGAGCCTCCCCCGCTTTCCGGCTTTCCGGCTGGGCAACCGGTTTGACAAGTGCCCGGCCGAGGGGCCGGATGGGGGCGATTCCTGCAC
This sequence comes from Planctomycetota bacterium, assembly GCA_023429275.1. Classification (GTDB taxonomy): domain Bacteria; phylum Planctomycetota; class Planctomycetia; order Planctomycetales; family Planctomycetaceae; genus Planctomyces_A. Next base: position 2,600 of record JAEYWB010000769.1, on the reverse strand, counting down.
CGCGTTTCAGGCTCCGAACATCCGCTGGATTCGCGCCCTGTGGTAGGCGAGGCGCTCATCCGGCGTCATCTTCGAAAGCTCTTTGTGCTCTTCGGGGGCAGGCTGCGCCGGAGCCCTGGCGGAGGTCTTCGCCGCCGGCCGCGGGGTGGACGAGCTGCTCCGGGCGTAGCTCATCTCCTGAGTCTGCAGCGTCAGGTCCTCTTCGAGAGGCCGGTGCGGACGGACTTTCAGTTTCTCGAGGACCGCGTGGTATGCCCGAACGGCCTCCTCCGGCGTCACCACTCCATTCGCGATGTGCCGCAGGAACTCGATGAAGGCCAGCTGGTTTTCGGCCTGGTTGATCTTCCGTCCGAACAGGGCGGCCCGGGCTCCGTACTTTTTCGCTTCGTGGAGGAGGGTGAAGGCATCGAGCGTCGTCCCGGCCGCCCCTCCAAGGACGCCGACCACGAGGTGGGGATCGTAAGCGACGAGTTCTTCCATCGCCTTCGGCCCCTGGTAGGCGATCTTCAGAAACACCGGCCGTCCGGCCGCCGGCACACCCGCCAGCGTCCTGGCGATGACGTCGTTGATGAACCGGGGACGATCCTCTTCACCGACGGCGCCGGCGACGTTGGGGTTGAAGACTTCCAGGAAGTGCCGGAACCCCTTCCGCTCGGCTTCCGCTCGAAACTCGTTGTAGGCCTCGAGCGTCGTCAGATCGAGCGAGCAGTCGTTGTTGAATGTGACGGAATAGAGGCCGAGGTTCGCCCCCCGGCTCCGTTCTTCCGGCGCACAGTCGAGGTGTCCGCACTGGGCGTGATCGAGCTGCGCCGTCCGGAACGGCCGGGCGGGAGCCTCGCCAATGCGGCTTCCGCGAAAGACGTGGACATCCGTCGCGTCGTTCGCCCGGATGGCCGGCGTGACAGCCGAGTTGTCGAACAGCTTTTCGCCGAGCGTCAGCACGTCACTGGTGCTGACCGACATCAGGACGATGTCGACGCACCCCTGCCGGATCACCTGGCGGATCTGGTCGCGGTATTCGGCAAGGGTCTTGTAACGCAGCTCTCGATCGTGCCGTTCAGGCGACACGCCGGGCGCGCCGATGCCGAACGCCATGTCGGCATCCTTGGCGTCGGCGAGGATGAACTCGCGGCAGCCATGAGGGTCCGCATGAATCGCCGCCAGTTTTCGATCGAGAGACTTTTCCACCACCTGTCCTCACTGCTCGTGACGCGAAGCGCCGAAGGGAGTATTCTCGAATTGCCCGCCACAGGACAAGCGGGATCGTCCTTATCCCGTTGCGTCCCCCAGTTTTTCGACCGATGACGTCCGCAGCGGCTCATTTCGACTTTCCCCTGCCGTCGTCGCGGTTCCGCACGATCCGCCTTGCGCTCAAGAGCCTGCTGCTGCACAAGCTCCGATCCGGGCTGACGATGCTCGGAATCGTGTTCGGCGTGTTTTCCGTCATCGCGATGCTTGCGATCGGCGAAGGGGCGAGCCGCCAGGCGGAGGCCCAGGTGCTCCAGCTGGGGGCGACGAACATCATCGTCCGGAGCATCAAGCCCCCCGACGACCCCTCTGCGAGCAGCGGAAACAGCGGCCGAGGCTCCGTCCTCCGCTATGGGCTGACGCAGCAGGACTACTCGATTCTCTCGCGGACGCTGCCGACCGTCATCGACCTTGTCCCGATGCGGGAGGTCATCATGGAGGCCCGGCGGCAGGATCGGGTCCTCAACGCACGAGTTGTCGGCTGCACGCCCGGTTTTCAGCAGATGAATCTGCTCGAAGTTCAGCAGGGCCGGTTCCTGACCGACCGGGATATCGCCGGCTTTGCCAACTGCGTCGTCCTGGGATCGGACACCGCTCGGGAGCTGTTCCCGGTTGACGATCCCCTCGGTCAGTCGGTCCTGATCAGTGCCCGGGCCTACCGGGTTGTCGGCGTCATGAAGGCCCGGACCGCCTCAGCGGGGGTCGGCGGAAGCCTGTCGGCCCAGGACTTCAATCGCGACATCTACATGCCGCTCGACACGTTCCAGTCGCGAATCAACACGTCGAACGTGTTTGCCAAGTTCACGGCAGGGAATTTCAGCGCCGAGTCGGTCGTTTACAACCAGATCACCCTGCGGGTCCGCTCGCCGGAGGACGTCATCTCGACCTCCGAGGTGGTGCGGGAGAGCCTCCAGCGAACCCACCAGAAGGCGGACTACGATGTCGTGGTGCCGCTCGAACTGCTTCGGCAGGCTGACCAGATCCGGAGCATCTTCAACATCGTGCTCGGATCGATCGCCGGGATCAGCCTGGTCGTCGGCGGGATCGGGATCATGAACATCATGCTGGCGACCGTCACGGAGCGGACCCGGGAAATCGGGATCCGCCGCGCTCTGGGTGCCCGCCGGAAAGACATCACCCGCCAGTTCCTGGTCGAGACGATCGTCCTCTCCGGATCCGGGGGGGCCATTGGCCTTCTCATGGGGCTCGCCACGCCTTACGTCTTCTATGGGGTCAAGGCGTTTCTCGAGGCGTACGTCCTCGATGCCAGTGCGTCGAAGTCAGACTTCGGCAAGCTGTTCCTCGAGATGACGCCGCAGATCGCTGTCTGGAGTCTGCCGGTCGCGTTCGGC
>JAEYWB010000584.1 GCA_023429275.1 Planctomycetota bacterium | reverse complement strand
CCGTTCGACAGCTTGTCGAACGGCCGGCCCTTCAGGCCTTCGCTCCTTGTCTGTCGTGAATCACCCGGCCCGTTGGGCCGGGCTGGAGGAACGAATGGCCCTTTGGGCCGGAAGAGACACGATCAGGCCAAACCTCAGCAAATACTGCGGCTTGCCACCTTCAAAGGACTCGCCTGGAAGGCCGTCCTGCGGAGCGGTGAGCGTTTCATCCGAACTGCGGCTGGCGTCCGAGCGTCCCGTTGAGCTCCGCCAGGTAGGCCGGGCTCGATACTCGCTTCAGCTCCGCGCGGGCAAGTTCGAGTCTCTCCGGCGAGGCGAGCCCTGCGGCGATCTTGTCCTCGACATAGGCCGCGTGCTTCGTCCAGAGGTCGATCTCCTGCCGCTGCTTCGCGGCCAGCCGCTCCCGGTACCAGCTGCTGGCCAGGACGTTTTCCTTCTTGAACAAGGCCCGGATCTCGGGATCGCGCTCGTCCTTTCCTTCGAACTTCCCGAAAGCCATGATCGACAGGATCGCCTTGAGCGGCGGGCAGGCCTCTTCGATCGAGCCGTCGTCGAAGTACTGCTTCGCGACCCGCTGGTACGCCTCCATGATGTACAGCACGCCGTCGGCGTAGGAGTCGATGTCCTGCGACTCCGGCTCGAGGATCGCGCGGTCGAAGACCTTGTCGGGATTGTCGAAGACGCGGCCGAAGAACTGCCGGACGAACCGGTCGGTGATGCGGTAGCCGAGCCGCCGCGCGGGGACCGTCTGCTTTTTCCACTCCAGGTCGGGAACCGCCTTCAGCAGTCCTTCCCGGATCAGGTAGGCCGGATCGCGTTCCTCCGCCGAGAGGCGGCACCAGATCTCCGGCATCAGGAGGCTGATGTCATGCTCGAAGAGGCAGTTCGGACCGATGTGGCCGGCGGCAGTGGAGAAGCCGCTGACACCGGTGACGATCGCGTCGACGAGCGCCGCGTTGAGGTCCGCCGTCGTCCGCAAGGCATTGAACGGCCCTTTCGTCAGCGCCCCTTCCGAGCCGGCGCCGGTCGTCGACGGGCTCTTGCCGGTCAGCGAGCAGACGAAGTCCATGAACAGTTCGGGGAGCTCCTGGTAGTGCAGCGGCGCGTAAACGGCGAGGCTGCGGATTCCCTTTTCCGGCTCGGGCGGATTGTTCCGCCGGCCGGAGAGGACGGCGTCGACCGGGAAGTGGACCGGCTGGTCCGCCTTGAGCTTCCGGAACAGGCGGAGCCCCATGTCGGAGACGTACTTGTCGAGGGGCCGGACCATGTCGGGCCGGTCCTGCAGGTAACGGGGGTTCTTGGTGACTCCGCCGCCGATCCGTCGCGGGTTCGCCGAGCAGACGATGTAGCCGCTCTCCCCCTTCTCGACGGAGCTCAACAGCTGCTTCATCGGCGGTGTGAAGGCGTCGAAGTCGACGACCTTCTCCACCATGTCGATGACGTCTTCGCGGGTCAGCGGCTCGTAGTTCGAGATGAAGTTGACGTCCCGCCGGGCCAGGTCGGACTCCGCCTGCTTGTCCAGCCCCCGGTGGATGGCGTCGTCCGGCCGCTGGAAGAGCCGGTATTCGCAGTTGACGACGAACTTCGAGCTCGCATCGAGGGGGCGGCTCTCCGTCGCAGCGGCGGTCAGGCTCCCCTCCCGTCCCTGGACGTACTTCCCGGGGACGACGACCGAGGCGCTGATGTCGTCCTCGGTCTGCACCTTGAGCGATGCGGCGAAATCCTGCCGGACCTTGAAAGTCCGCCAGCCGTGATCTCCCGTGATCCCGACACGCAGGTAGGTCCCGACGATCCGGCGGTTGTCGACCTTGAGCTCGTGGCCGAGGCTGCCGTTGACGACGTCGACGGTGAAGTGCTTCCGCCAGTCGGCCCCCCATTCGGGCTGATAGAGCCGCTTGATGGCGAAGACGAGGGCGTAGATGTGGTCCGGGATCGACCTGAGCCACTCGTTGTGCGCAGCGGAGTACTCGTCGGACGGTGTCAACAGCTTGATGACGCTTCCGAGGGACCGCTCCGGGCTCAGGATCGGCCGGCTCGGGCCGCGCTTGGACCGCTCCGCCCGCAGTTCCGCCGTCGCCCAGCGATCGGAGTAGTCTCTCGAGAAGATGTCGGCGACGAGCGCGATGTCCTTGTCGTAGTCCGCGACGTAAACCGACCCGTACTGCATGTAGTCGACGATCGACTTGCTGATCTCGCTCTTTCCGCCGCCGCTCACCGTGCACGGCTTGTGGATGAAGATCCCTTCACCCGCCGTCCCGATCAGCCGCCAGCTCGGCGCTCCCGGGTGCTTTTCGAGCCGGAGCTTGTAGCCCGAGGGGGCCATGTAGATCCGCCCCGGCAGGAGCGGGATCGACTGCAGCTGATCGCCGGTCTTCCAGGTGATGTTCTGGGTGTGAACGTCGGCCGACGCATCTTCCGGGATGTAGAACAGCTCGGGATGGAACTTGTCGACGCCGTAGCCTTCCGGCTTCACGTCGATGCGGCCGGCGTACTCCCGCTTCACCTCGTCGAAGATCGCCCCGTTGTAGCGGCGGCTGTTGAACTGGAAGCTGTCGCCGAGATTCCAGCTCGGGAAGCAGAGCGCCCCGCCGGCGTGCTCCTCTTCGGCGTTCCCCATCAGGTTGGCGGCATAGCCGATCTGGGTCTTGATCTCCTTCTTGCAGTAGCCGTAGTAGGAGTCGCTGATGAGGGTGACGATGACCCCCGCCTCAGTGCGGCAGGTGATCTTGAAGGCTTCCCCCTCGTTGTAGAGGTCCGTTTCCTTCTTCCAGCACATGCCGTCGCGCTTCTGGCGGCCGGTCGCCTCGCTTTCGTGCGGCAGGCCGACCTCCTTCTTGGTCACCTTCGTGAGATGCGGCGCGAGGATGATGCAGCCGGTGTGGCCCGACCAGTGCTCGATATCGAGGCCCGCGTCGTTCGCGGCGATGAACGGATCCCCGGCGTTCCCGAAGATCGACTCCACGAAGTCGGCGTTGCTGACGAGCATCCCCGGCGCGAAGAACCGGACTTCCATCGACCGCTCGGGGGAATACCCGGGGACCTCCGGCTGCACGACCGGCCGGAGGAGGGCCGAGACCCAGGACCGGCAGACGCCGGGATCATCGAGCGAGGAGACGGTCGACCCCGTCACGGAGAACGGCAGGACGAGCATCTCGGGGGGAGGAGCGACCGCCCGCTGGAAGAGGGCGGCGAAGGTCCGCTTGGGAACCGCCTTCTTGTCGTCAGGGATCGCCAGGCCCCCTTCCGCAATGTGGAACGTCCCGACGGTCGTCCGCCGGTCCTTGAGCGGGTTGTGCAGAACGCCGTTGCGGACCCGGTACGAGGTAATCAATCCGCCGTCGAAGAGGTCCCCCGATTCCGGCAACGAGAGCTCCCGGGCGATGCCGTGCCGATCGAGGATGAACGTCGGATTCGGCAGGCGCAGCGGATCGGCGAGAGGGACATCGGCGCAGTAGGACTGCAGAAAGCTCTCAATCCGCTGGTCCGCCGGGCACCGGTACTCGGCGAGAATCCTCGACTGCTCCTGCATGTGGTCGAGCAGGCCCGACGCCAGGTCGATCAGTTCCGCCCCTTCGCTGTTGGGGCGAGTGGGAAGGCCGCTCGCCCGCAGTTTCAGGTTAATATAGCAAAGCAACTCCTTTCGCTGAGCCTGAACGGCGTTGTGGTCGCGGTTGTTGCGAAACCCAAGGGCGAGAACCGGGTCGATCATGTCTTTGGAAACTGTTTGGCTTGGCGCGCCCCGAAACGCAGGCGGACGCGCAGTGTGAGGCGCGGTGATCCTACCGCGCCCGGCGCGAGGGCAAAGCGACTGCAGGAATCGGAGTTCGCCGCTCCCTTGACGCCGAAATTGCCGGTCGCCTGTTGAACGACCGTCAAAGTTCTGTCACGGCAACTCGCCCTCGCGACAGGCACACCGGCATCTTCTTCGAAATACGCAAGGTTTTTTTTGGGCCCCCTCCTCCGGCGGCCCGAAAGGCCGTTTTCAGAAGGGCGATCTCCCGGAAACGACACTCACCGTCTCTCGAACCCGTGTTGCGGTAAGTCACGCTCCTGACTATTTTTCCGTGCCGTTTGGTCTCCGACCGCAACGGCCCGCGGGGACGATGCGCGGAGCGGAGTCGCCCCGCGTTTGTAACGCCGCTTGCGGTGGGCTCGACTCGTTTCGAATGGACGCGTCCACTGCGAAAATCATTGAGGCATGGAGGTCTCGTGACATCGCCGGAGGCAGATCGGTCAGCTGCACTTTCCGCCACGAGCGTGGCGAGCCTGACCGTTCTATCGCCCGATGGCGCTGGTTGCTGCGAGGAGTCTGCACGTCACGAAGGGCGGCTCGCCCGTCTCTGGTCGCACGTCGCTCCCCGGCGGGAGAACGCCGAGCGGCTCACAGCCCTCACGGCCTTTCTGTACGGGGCTCTTCCGGCCGTCGGTGGAAGCGCCATCACCGTCCTCAGCATCCTGGGGGCATCGTGGTCGCTGCTCTACCTGCTGCTTGAACGGCCGCGCATCCGGTTCACGACCGCCCAGAAGTGGATCGTCACGACCTACCTGTTCTTCGCGCTGACGACGCTCGTTTCCGGCCTCGTCCGGAAGGATCCCTGGATGGGGTTCGTCCGGGCAGTCAACGACTGGCCGTTCCTGTACTCGCTGATCTCCTTCTCCGTTCTCGCGAGCCTCGGGCTGGTCGACTGTCGCCGCCCCCTGGCCCGCGGAGCCGCGATCGGGTCGATCCTCGGCTTCCTGGTCGGGGCGTTCCAGTTCACGTTCATGGACCTCGGCGTCTATCGCCCGTCGGGTGGAGCGGGAAACTCCGCCCAGTTCGGCCAGGCGGGGGTCGTTCTCGCGTTCCTGAGCCTGCTCTGCTTCTCGCGTGAGACGCCGACCTGGCGATCGTTGTCGATCCTCGGCTTCGTCTGCGGACTCGGGAGCGTCGTCGTCTCGGGGTCCCGGGCTTCGGCCCTCTCCGCCTGCGTCCTCTCTCTCGCCCTCTTCGCCTACTGGGTTTCCCAGCGGGAGTGGACCGTCCTGCGGCGTGCGGGAGGTGTCGGCCTGCTTCTGCTCATCATTGCGGCGGGGACCTTCCCGATGTGGAAGGACTCCGCCCCCGCGGAGCGGTTCCGGAATCTTGCGCACCGTCTCGACCAGATGGATGACCGCGAGCAGGCGGTCGAGAGCATCGATCAGCGGATGATCCAGATCCGGGCCTCCTGGAAAGGCCTCTGGCGGCGTCCGTGGCTCGGCTACGGCATGCAGCACAAGATGAAGGCGATCAGCAAGCTGGAGCCGCCGCAGTACGCCGTCGTCTTTCATCACACGCACATCCACTTCCTCTACCTCGACTACGCCGTCGGCAACGGCGTCATCGGCTTCGTCTCGCTGATGCTGCTGCTCACCGCTCCGATGGCGGTCTGCTGGCTGCCGGGTGACCCGCTCCGCGCGGAGCGGCTCTACGGCGGCGCGGTCCTGACGCTCGGCTTTGCCACCCTCGGCCTCGCCGGGGCCTCGCTGGGGATGGATATCGGCAACTCGATGTTCGCCTGCTTCGCGACCATTCTCGTCATCCCGGCGATGGCGGCCCGGACGGCGACGGCGGCGAACCCGCTCGACGAGGAGTCGACGCCGGTTTCGGAAGTCACGCTCCGCCGCGCGGCGTGAGGGTTCGACAGACTGTCGCAGATCGCGACGTTGCAGGTCACTTCATGACCGCGGACCGCGCGGTCACCTCGCCCGGCCGAACAGCGCAAAAACAAAGCGACCCGGCCCCCCTGAGCGCGGGGAAACCGAGTCGCTGACGTTGAACCCTGCGGCGCACAGGATTCGAGTCTTGTTGTCTCTGGCCGGAGCGGCCGCGTGGGCCGGCCGATCAGGCTTTCATCATCTCCTCACGGACCGTATCGAGAAGCTTCTTGGTGGCCTTGATGCCGGCGAACTCGTCGAGCTTGCTGCCTTCGTACTCGATGCCGACATATCCGCGGTAACCGGCATCGTAGACGATCTTCATCATCTTCCGGTAGTCGGTGTGGATTTCATTCCCCTTGTCGTCGAAGTCGTGCGACTTCGCGCTCACCGCGTGAGCGAACGGCATCAGCTCTTCGACACCCTTGTACCGGTCGTACATTTCGTCCTTGCTGACCCGGAAGTTTCCGAAGTCAGGAAGAGTGCCGCAGTGGGGGTGATCGACGAGCTTCATGACCTTCGCGAGCCACTCGCCGTTCGACGACAGGCCGCCGTGATTTTCGACGAGCACCGAGAGCTGCTGATTCTCGGCATACTCGGTCAGCTTCGCCAGGCCGTCGGCGGCCCGCTGGGCCTGCTCGTCGTAGGTTCCGCTGCTCTGCGCGTTCACGCGGACCGAATGGCAGCCGAGGAACGCCGCCGCGTCGACCCACTTCTTGTGGTTCTCGACCGTCTGCGTCCGCTTCGCCTCATCGGCGTCGCCGAGCTGCCCCTCTCCGTCGACCATGATCAACAGGCTGCGGACACCGAGGTCTTCGCAACGCTTCTTCATCTCGCCGAGATAGGCCTCGTCCTTCGCCTTGTCCTTGAAGAACTGGTTGACGTACTCGACCGCGGTGATTCCGAACTCCTCCTTGGCGGTCCTGGCGAAGTCGAGGTGGTCGAGCTTCTTTCCGAAGATCGCCTTATGGAGCGACCACTCGGCAAGGGAGATCTTGAAGGGAACTTCCTTGTCCGCCGCCAGGACCGCGCGAAGCGGGGAGGCGAAGGCAAGGCCTGCGAAGGCTGCACTGGACTGCAGGAAGCGGCGGCGCGAAGTCGTCATGGAATTTCGTGTCGAAGTGAATGGATTGATCGAACTGGCCGGATTGTCGCGGCGCCTGTGGCGCGGCGGCAAGGGTCGCGGTCATCGACCAGATCGGCGACCCGCCCCCGGGATCTCCAGCCGCGCCCCCGATATGATGACGGACAGGTGGGAATTCCGACGCATTTTGAACTCTCACCTTCCGTCGGGGCCTCTCGTGCCGAACATCTCCTTCACGCCGCATCTCCGGAAGCACCTCGACTGCGTCGACGGCCCGTTTGAGGGGGCGACGGTCCGGGAGGCCCTGGAGTCGGCGTTCACCGCGATCCCGCGACTGAGGGGATACCTCCTCGACGACCGTGGGAGGCTCCGTCAACATGTGGCGATCTTCGTTGCGGGGCAGATGATTCAGGACCGGGTCACCCAGCAGGATCCGGTCGATCCGGAGACGGAGATCTTCGTCTTTCAGGCACTCTCCGGCGGTTAAGCTCTCGCGGCATGCCGGCGGAGCGAGCCGACAACATGAGCACGGGAAGGACAGACATGTCAGAACGGTGCTATCTCGGAACACGAAAGGGCCTGTTCCAGT
>JAEYWB010000727.1 GCA_023429275.1 Planctomycetota bacterium | reverse complement strand
CGATCAGGGAGTCGGATTGAGCCATACCACAGGAGAAGTGACGCATCACATTGCGTCGGACATCGACACCGAGCGGGACCGCCTGATCAGCGACCTCGAAGGGACGGGCCGCGTGGACGAATCATTCCGGATCGCCGACTTCCACAAGGTCCGGGAAGGGAAGAATGGAGGCGGCGACCCGTGGCACACGGATGGAGACCTGAGAGTCTGTGTTCTCCGACCCGAGTAACGCTTCCGGCGCCGAAGAGAGCCCGGAGGGCTAGTCAGCCATCAGCCGGCGGTTGAGCGCCAGCGACACCGCGGAAATGACTGCCCGCTGCCCGCCGCTCAGTCGAGCAAGTCGAGCCCATCCATGAGAGCGTCGAGGTCGTCCTTCGGCCTCGCCGGTCTTTCCTCCTGACGCTTCTTGAGGCCGACGGCCGCACCGACGGCGTCCCGCCCATCTTTGACCAGCTCGGCGTCCCGCTCCGCGACGGCAAGGTCGAGTGGATTGCCGTCCGCTCCGCCGAAGAGCTTCGAAAGGTCGATCTTGAGCCCGGCAATCTCGCCATCCGCACCGGCGATGCCGGGGGACTTGTGCTGCGGGAAGATGATCGCATTCGCCGGACAGACACGGCTGCAGGCGGGGCAGCCTTTCTTACAGTTGTCCTGCGCTTCGACGAGGATCCGGTCGAGGGTGTCGACGCCGTAGACGCCGAACAGGCAGAAATCGATGCACTCCATGCAGTTCGTGCAGCGGGAGTAGTCGATGACCGGATACCAGCGGCGCTTGACCGGATCGACCAGCAGGGCCGGTCCGCTGCCGTCGAGCACGGCCGCATCTGCCGCGGCGAGGCCGGTTGCCGGCGCGGGTTGCTGAGGCGGCGGGACGATCGGGAGCGGATTGAGGAACCGCTCCGTCTGGGCCGGGGTCGGACTGCCGCCGATCCAGCCCATGAGGTCGAGCGAGACGGTCTCGGCCGTCTGCTCGCGGGCGATCCGGCGGACCTCCTCGAGATACGGCTCGCTCTTCGACCGAAGCCGCAGGTCGAGGCAATAAACGAACCGGCTCGGGACGTCAGGCGAGCCGATTCCCGGAGTGCGGCTCTCGTTCGCCTTCGCCTCTTCCTCCTCGTCGAGCTCCTTGAGGAGCACCGTCCCTTCACGACCTCGAATCCCCTGGCGGTCGAGGATCCACTGCGCGGCCCGCGGGTAAAGCCACGAGAGGACGACGATCGGCCCCGAGAGCTTCCGCAGATGGAGGAGCCCGGTGTGGTCGGCCGCCATGTCGTACAGGTGCGGGACGATCGAGACGTCGATCCCCGGCTCCATGATGAGCCGCGCGGCGAGATCTTCCTCGAGACCCCGCTTGGCGGGATTGAGGCTCTGCCCCTGCGAGATCACGACATGGAGTTTCTTGGCAGCCATCAGACTCGCGGTTCACCGAAAAGGCCGCATCCCGCCGAATGGGCGAGAGCGGCCTGGAGACCATAACACGCAATCGGCCGGCAGAACACAAGACCGGGACGTCCTCGAAGCGGAGGAGGAGTTGAACCACAAAGACTCAAAGACACGAAGAACTGACAAGGAGTCAAGCAGGAGGAACTGATCAGGCCGCGGGGATTGGTGGGCCGCGGCGTCCCCATCAAATTCTTCTTCTTTGTGTCTTCGTGTCTTTGTGGTTCACCCTCTTCTCCAAGGCGAGAGCCGCGGGTGCTGCCGAAAAAGGGCCTATTCCTTCTTCTTCCCGATCGCGATCAGCTTGGACTTGTTCGTCACGTAGATCACGTCGTTCGCGACGATCGGCGTGCTGTAGACCGAGTTGCCGCACTTGTTCTCGTTGATGAGCGTCATCTCCTTCGACAGCTCGAACGTCGCCACGTCGCCGTCTTCATCGCCGATGAAGACCTTGCCGTCGCAGATCATCGCCGAGCCCCACGAGGCGGCGAACATGTCATAGTTCCAGAGCGACTTGCCGGTCTTGGCGTCGAGGCAGTGGAAGATCCCGCTGAAGTCGGCGATGAAGAGCAGGTCGTCCTTGATCGCGCAGGTGCCGATCGTGCGGTGCATCTCCTCTTCGAAGTCGATCTTGCCGTCGCCGCTGATGTCCTCACCCGAGTAATGCCAGATGACGCCGGAGTTCGGGTTCGGGATCGCCTTCTCGCCGGCGTTCGGATCGATCGCCTGGAGCCGCCGCGTCCCGTCGCCGGGATCCTTGATCTCCTGGCCGTTACTTCCCATCGCGAGCTCGCCTGAGATGTCGCCCCGCTTCGTCGGGTCGATACACCACAAGTGGCCGTTCCCTTCACCGTGCTCGGGATCCTCGCCCACGCCGATGTAGACCTTCTCGTCGTAAATCACCGGGGTCGCAATCAGGTGGTTCCGCTCGCTCTTGCCGCTGACGCTGTAGCGCGACGCCTTGGGGTTCGCGTCGAACTTCCACAGCAGCTTTGATCCCCCCTTGCCGTCGCCAGCGGGATCGAAGCTGTAGAGCCAACCGTCTCCGCCTGCGAAGATCGCCTGGGCCTGATCGCCGATGACCGCGTAGGCGGGGCTCGACCACTGACCGTGCAGGATGTTCTTACCCGGGGACTTGTCGGTCCACAGGACCTCGCCCGTCTCCTTCTTCATCGCGATGAAGCTGGCGGCGTTCGGAGCGGGGATGTTGGTGTGTGACTCGTCGACGCCGTTCGACGTACAGACGAGGAGCATGTCGCCGGCGATGAGGATCGAACAGCTGCACATGTTGTGTTGCGAGACGCCGAGGCGCCCCATCATGTCGTACTTCCAGATGATGTCCGCTTCGTCGCGGTTCTCGTTGTCCTCGCTCTTGAACGGTCCGTCGTTCTCGCCGTCCAGGAAACCTTCGGCGTCGAGACACTGGACCTCGCCGCGGCTCGTCACGAAGTAGAGCCGGTCCCCTTCACAGGCGGGGGAACAGCAGATCCCCATCTCCGGCCAGTCATTGACCAGGCCTTGCGGAAGCTTGGTGCTGCTCGACTGCCACAGGAACTTGCCCGTCTTCTCGTCGAAGCAGAGCAGCACGCCCAGGTCGACGTCCTTCGGGAACCGCTTCACGTAACCGGCATAGTTGTTCGTGCCGACGTAGACCTTGCCGTTGGCGACGACCGTGTTGCCGTAGGTCTGCGAGCCGAGATCGGCGGTCCAGAGGATGTTCTCCCCGGAGTCGAGATCCCACTTGTCGACAACCTTGCCGTCGGGCGTGTTGTTGCGGTGCGACCAGCCCCCGAACTGCGGCCAGTCCTTGGCGCCGACCTTGAGGCTCTTGATCTCCGCGACGGCCGCAGCGGTTGGATCGGCCGCGTGGGAAAGGGCGGGGACAGCCGCGAGGGCCGCGGCGGCGAACAGCTTTCGGAACTTCATGACAGCCTCGTATGAGGGAAGTATCAAGTGTCGGGTATCAAGTATCAGGGGGGCATCGTCTCGTTTTGAAACCTGAGACTTGCCCCTTGATACTTCGAATCTTGGGACGGGGCGTGGCGGCATTACTCCGCCGGCTTGTTCCTCGTCACCGTCAGGTTGTCGTAGAAGAGCTCCGAGTCCTTGGCGTTCCCGAAGATCCCGGGGCTTCCCTGGAGGTTCGGGATCGTGTCGACGCCGGTGACCATCCACTCGGCCGGCTCGGCCTCACCCTTCTTCCAGACCTTTCCGCGAAGGGTCGCCTTGCCACCCTTCGTCGAGGCTTCGAACTTCATCGTGTACCAGACGTCCGCTTCCCACTCGAAGGGAAGATTGGCGCTGAACCGCGAAAGCTGTGGCGTCCAGGTGCGGATCTGGAGTTGCTGGCTCGCCCCCATCATGTCGAGCGTGTACCGCTGGGCGATGAGGCCGATGTCCGGCAGCTTGCCGTCCTTCTTTGCACCGATGACGTCCGCCTGGATCGTGTAGTCGTGCAGGCCGATCCGGCCGAACCAACCCTGGCTCCGCATTCCCTTGGGGATCGTCGTGATCTTGCACAGGACTCCGTTGCCGTCGACCTTGCGTTCCCCCTTGGTCACCTTGAGACGGGGCTCCGCGACCTTTTCATCGCCATTGCCGGTCGGGCGGTCCCAGTTCGACCACTCGAAGGAACCGATGACCTTCTCATCCTGCAGAAGCTTGAGGGCCGGATCGAACATGGCGGCCCCCGCCTCCTTCGTCTTCGGCTTGTTGTCGGCATTGAGGAGCTTCAGGAACCGGAGCAGCTCCGTCCACGTCTGCCGGACGGTCGTATCGTCGTACGTCAGGGCGGGAGCGTTCGTATTGACGAGCTGGCTTCGGATGTAGATGTACAGCTGACCGGCGAGCGGGTTCTCCTTCGTCAGCTTCTGGTAGAGATCCCAGTCGATGACGACGTGCCGATACGCACAGCCGATCCAGGTGGTCGGGACGATGCCATTGTCGAAGGTGAACGACCAGTCGAGGTCCGGGATGAGCCGCACGCGAGCGGTCGCGGTCTTCTCTCCCGCCTTGGCGGTGATGATCGCGGGCTCCGCATCCTTGAGGTCCTTCGGAACCGAATAGGTGCCCGACTTCGGATCGATCGAACCGGGTCCCTTCACGCTGAACTCGACTTCGCCGGGCTTGGCGTTCCGCAGGTATTCGCCGCGGCTGTTGTACAGGCGGACCTGGAAGTCCTGAGTCTCTTCAACGCCCGGCCGGAGCAGCATCTCGCACGGAACGACCTGGACGTGGGCGATCTCCTTGTCGGTCTCCCGCGGCTCCTCCTTCAGCGGAGCGGGGGGGACGTCGCGGTCTTCCGGCTTCCAGTCGGGCTTGCCGACGCAGTACATCGTCGTCGTCGAGGGGATGTAGACGCGGCCGTCGACACAGATCGGCGAGCCGTGGAACTCTTCACCGCGCGGCATCCGCAGACGCTGAACGACCTCGACCCCCTTCTCGCTCGGCTTGAAGATCCAGGCGTTGCCGTTGAGTTCGTGCGCGAAGATCTTGTTGTCGACGAGGAGCAGGCTCGAGCGGCTCATGCGGCCGATCGGGGCCTGTCCGATCAGCTTGCCGGTGTCGACATCGACGACATAGAGCTTGCCGCTGTCGGTCGCGACGTACATCCGCTTGTCGAGGAACACCGGAGCCGAGCGGCTGACGCCCCACTCGTACTGCGTCCAGACTTCTCCACCGGCCTTGCGGAGGTCCAGATCGCCCGGCTTCGCCTTGGAGGCATCGAGGCAGATGAGAGCGCCGATCCGCGGATCGGCTCCCCCTTCCGCATCGACAAGCTCTTCTCCGACGCCGAAGTAGACCTTGTCGCCGACGATTGTCGGCGAGTGATTGAGCCCGTGGACCGAGGTGTAGTAGTTCCAGAGAGGCTTGCCGGTGCGGGGCTCGAACGACCAGACGGCGCCGTCGCCGGAGCCGAACACCATCTGCAGCTTCTTGTTGATGATCCCCATGACCGGGGCGCTGTAGGTCGTGTCTTCCGGGGCGACGCGAGTCCCGGTGAACCAGACCGGGAGGCCGTTCCGCTTGTCGAAGGCGATGAAGCGGTGAGTCGGCCGGGCCATTTCGCCCCAGCCGATCACGACCGCGCTGATGATGACGCGGTCTTCATGAACGATCGGGAAGTTCGTCCGTCCGCCGTAGGTGCTGAGGAATCCGTACTCCTCATGCATCGAGTGCGACCACTTGATCTCCCCGGTGTTGCCATCGAAGCACTGGAAGAGCCCGCAGACTCCGAGGGCGTAGACGTTGCCCGTCTCGGGATCGCCGACGACGCTCGACCAGCCGACCCGCTCGGCGGGGGCGTCAGAGAGATAGACGTTGAACCGCTGTTCCCAGATCGTCTCGCCGGTTTTGGCATCGATGCAGAGAACCCGTTCCCCTTCCTCGCTCGGCGTCTCTTCCTTGTCACGGGTGATGACGTACAGC
>JAEYWB010000697.1 GCA_023429275.1 Planctomycetota bacterium | reverse complement strand
TGTTAGTGCTGGTAGCTGTCTCG
Source organism: Planctomycetota bacterium (assembly GCA_023429275.1). Taxonomy (GTDB): domain Bacteria; phylum Planctomycetota; class Planctomycetia; order Planctomycetales; family Planctomycetaceae; genus Planctomyces_A. The sequence goes on along the minus strand of JAEYWB010000697.1, from coordinate 5,570 downwards.
TGACAGGCTACGCGGTCCGCGCCGCGGCATTGACGATCGCCTGCAGACGAACCTGAACTTTGTCCGACACCGGAATCCCCGCTCCGTCGAGGATCGCCGCGACATCGACTGCGCCGGACGTGATGAGCGGAGAGAGGGCCGGTGTCGTCAACCACGAACGGACCACTTCCATAGCGAGATCGTTTGGTCGCTTCGTGAGTGGAGTGAAGTTCCATGAGATGGCGTCGACGCCGTTGAGCGTGCGGGCCTTGTCGATCACGTTCACCTGGTACGACTGGCCGATCTGCGAGAGCAGGTCTTCGACGACCGCGAACAGAATGAGCATCTGTTGCGTCACCAGCGCGAACGATCCGACGCCGGCCCCTTCGATAACGGTCTTCGGGGGGATCCCACAGGCGAGGAGAATCTCTTCTCCGAGCTTGTCCGTGACTGCGAGCAGCGGTGTTCCGTCCTTCGCCGGGATGGGATCTTTCAGGATCTCGTACTTCGGGCGGACATCGGTTCCGATCGACTCCGCCCCCGGATCGAAGCAGAGAACATCTCCGCCATCGGCACTCCGCGCGGAGTCGGAGAACTCCCGCCAGACGTCGACCTTCTGGCCATCCCGTTCTTCCCACTGCGGCCCCTTGAAGACGAGATCCCCCAGGGCGTACTTCTTCAGAAACGTGCGGCGGCGCTGAACGGCCTCGCGCCGTTCCTCCCAGGCGGCCTGCATGGCCCCCCGGTAGCGGGACTTGCCGTGGGGCTCGAGAGGCTTCACGTCGACCGCCAGCCACCAGGAGTAGAGCGGCGCAAGATGCATCGGCTCCTCTTCGGTCCCGTGGAAGTCGATGCCGTCGAACTCGCCATCCTTGAGACGCATCTCCGTTTTGTCGTACGGGAGCTCATCGATCGACTGCACAACGTCGAGGCCAATTCCCGGCAGTGGCGCCCAGACGATTTCCTGAGCGACGCGGCCGTAGGCAAACGCCTCAGTGAACTGCCGGAGATGGCGCCACCAGATGACATCGAGAGTGGCCGCGAGGGCGCGTGTCCGGGGATCGGCCGAAGCGGTCGTCACGGTGACCTGCGCAGCCTGAATGTTGGCCGTCAGGACCCGCTCGGCCAGGCCGACGAAGGGATCCCTCCGCATGTCGCGGACCATCTTCTCGACCGATTCCTCGCGTTCGACCTGCGCCGAGACGAACTGCCCGGCCTTGCTTCCGTAGGTTGTCCTGCCATTCGCCCCCATCGCGACTCCCTCCTGATGACTCCGCCTGCCTTGCCCACCGTCCGTTTCCAGTCCACGTGCTCAGCTGATGGCCGACCGGATCTCCCGCTCCACGAAGGCGACTTCGCCGCGTGCCGCCTCTATGCGTTCCCGGCACCGGCGGCGAGCCTCGAGGATTCCGTCGACCTCGCTCCCGGCGAACGTCGCCCGGTTCCGGACCTCGATGAGGAGACGATTCCGCGAATAGATCCGCGGATCGAGATGCGGAGCGAAGCCGAGCTCGAGGAGGCCTTGATCGATCCTGGCGCGGAGCGGCGAATACTCGCGCATGCACTCCTGGTGTCGCACTTCGCCCTCCGGGAGCAGCGTCTCCAGGTACAGCAGCAAGGCTTCGTGGTAGTCGAGACATGTGTTTGCGATCCGCAGGCGGTCCTGCAGCTTCTTGAGAGGGTTCGGAAGCTTCGCGGACGCAAGATCCTGCGACCGGAGTCTCTCGGAATCCCTTTCGATCTGATCGGCGACTTTACGATGCGCTGAGCGGTGAACCTCGATCGCCGGAAGGAGCCCCTTTACCGCTTCGCTCGACCACGTGAACTCAGCCACGTCTTGAAGTGTGCTGCAATCTGCCGGGCGAGGATCGTCAACGAGCGGCGCATGCTCACGGATTGACGGACGCTCGGCCCCGTGAGACCAGCCGCCATTCGGGTGGAATCCCGTATTGACTTGGCGCATTTGCGATTCTTCGATCATAAGCATCAAGCCGTACCTCTCCTCGCGTGAGTATGAGACGTCATCGTCTGCTGGAAGCGTGATCCGGCTCGTCGGAGGCGCCCGATGGACTGCACCTCTTTCAACGATCCCGTGACAGTCTGTCGGCGGATCATGGCACTCGGCTCCCGCTGCTCCCGCCTGGCCGGCTCACTCGCCCGATCAGTTTCGAGGCCGCTCCTGATGCCGCGTCGACCTGATCGTCGTGCCAGCCCTTTGAGGGGAAGTGGCAGAGTTCCTCAATGAATGTGTGGTTCCAGGGGCCTTCGACGAGCACGACGTTCTTCCGTTCGGCCTGAGCGGAGAGAAGACCCGCCCGGGCGATCTTGTTCTGCACAGGGCGTTCAAACCGCGGAGCGAACGGTGCGAGCTCGCGAAGTGTGTCGGCGGTCGAGTCCTTCCCCCCGGAGCCACCTTCTTCTTCGATCCACAGCTCGACGCTTGGCCAGAGGGAACGGTCGGAATGTGCTGTCGCCGCCTGGGCTGCCCGCCGGGCGTGCGTCGTGTAGCGGTCACTCACGACGCCGAAGACGAAAAGCGTACCGTCCTTCGCGCGGGCCATACCGACGCCGGCGGAGGAATCGGAGATCGCGCTGGCCGAGGCGGCGTTATCCCAGTAGCGAACGGCCGCGGTGATATCCCCCCATGGGACATGCCCGACGTACCGCGTGAACCACTCGCGGCGAAACATCGTTCCCGCCTCGGGGCGGATCAGCCAGTTGCCGTTCAGGAGCCTCTCCCGCGCGACGAGCGGCAGATCCATCAGGACCGAGCGGTAACCGGGGTCCGCCGCGAGCTGGGCGGGATTGTCATCAAGGCTCGCGGGAATGAACGTCAGGCTGACCGGATCCCCCGACTCCGCGCGGAGTGGATGGGCGAGGCGGGCCTCCGCAGGGGATTCATACCACCGCAACTCCTCTTCAATCCGGTAGAACCAGCGAACCACACCGGACCGGTCCGGGATGGCGTAGCCGGTCTCCTGGTCGATCCACCATCTCACGAGCCGGTGAACCCAACCGCCGACGGGGTCGTCGGCCGATGTCGGGTTACAGGTCGCGCGGATGTAGGGCGTGACGCCGCACGTTCCGGTGTTGCGGGAGCGGAGATACCAGAACTGACGTTCGGTGAAGTGCGTCAGCTCGTCGAACAGGATCAGGGGGAGCTTCGATCCCTGGTATTCGAAGACAGTCTTCTCGTGCTGCAGGTGGGCGAACGTCACGGACATCCCTGACGGGAACTCGGCCCGCCTGGGAGAGGAGGCGTAAAGCTTTGCACCGAGCGGCACATACAACCCGGCCGCTTCTTCCCACGCTCCACCGTCCATGACGAGCTGCGGGCAGGTCCGGCGAAAGAGAATCGCCGAGAACCGCGGGTTCGAGAGATGCCGCAGCGGCTCCATCAGGAGCCCGTAGGTCTTTCCTCCGCGGGCGGCACCACCATAGATGACGATGTCGGCATTGCTGGAGAGAAAGGCGGACTGCGGCCCGGGTTGCGGACGAATCACCGCCCGGCCCTCCGCGCGGCGCGGCCGTTGTCCGGCAAATGGATGCGGACAGCGGGGCGGGCTGCTGTGGGCTCGGCCTTTCGGCGAGCTCTCTCCTGCTGCACCATGAGAACGAGCATCCTGGCTGCGGCAATCCGGTCTCGCGACGCCTTGTCGGTGCTGGCGGCTATGTCGAACATGAGTTGCGGAAGACGCTCGAACATCTCCGGCTTGACGACCCAGTCTTTCGATGCGGTCTTGCGTGTCCTGGTAGTCATCTCTTCACTGGTGACGTCACCCATGACCGCGCCGACGTGCCGTCAGTTCGTCGAAACGGAACTCTGCCTCAAGGATCAGTCGGTCTGTCGGGCCCCGCACGCTGTCGCGCCGGCGGATCTTGACCCGCCCGGTCCTCAAAGCTCATTCTTCTGGAGCCGTCGCATTCATATGGCCCAACAAGCACCGAGTCCTGAGAGGAGCCATTCCGTGGACTACGACGTCCGGCTCGAGCAGGTCGAAAGTCGCCCGCTGGCGGTTGTCCGTCGCCTCGCGAAGCAGAACGAACTCTCCAGGGTCGTTCCGGAGGCGTGTGGAGTCGTGTGGAAGGTCATTCGGGCGGAGCGAGTCGCGGGGGCCGGCCGGCATGTCGCGGTCTACCTGGATGACCAGATGAACCTCGAGGTGGGAGTCGAGCTGGAGGCACCTTTCGCCGGGTCAGGTGAGGTTGTCGGCTCAGCGACGCCGGCTGGGCTCGTTGCCACGACGCCCCACTTTGGTCTCTACGGAGAGCTCTTCCGAGCGCATGAGACGCTTCAGCGGTGGTGCGGGAAGCACGGAATGAGACTGGCCGGCCCAAGCTGGGAGATCTACGGTCACTGGAAGGACGAGTGGAACAGCGATCCGACGCAGATCCGGACGGATATTTACTACCTGCTTACTGCTGACCGGGCTGATTCGCTCGAACTCGCGCGGCGGTGAGATCACTTCATCCCCGTCCCCTGGATCATGTCCATCTGCCCAATCTTCGTCAGCTCGAGTCGAAAGGACTTCTTGAACTGAAGGAAAGCTGGTATCGAGTCTCGGACAGTGGGCTAAAAAAGAAGGCGACGCGATCACAATCCTCCTGCCCGTTCCCAACTGCTTACTGACCGCTTGGACAACCTCAGACCCCGCACATCCCCTCGCAGTCCATCTGCGACCAGGAGGCTTTCTGTTCGACGGGCGAAACCGTCAGCTCGACCAGTTCGAGCGGCTTGCAGGATCGGTGCAGATACTGGCAATCCGTTTCATCCGTCCCTCTTGACGTCGGATTTCGAATGGCCCTATCGACCTCAACAGCTCGCCTCCATCCTTGGGGATCCCCGGTTTTGAGCTCGAGCCATTCCCGGTCGCTCTTGTAGGGACAGAAGACGCACGCCGATCTCGGGACGTCGTATCCGGGCAGCCTCTCTTCCAGCCAGCGGACGCAGTCGCTCCTGGTCATCTCGTCGTCGAAGAGCGGGAACTCGCACCGCCAGTTGCGGCGACCGAGGTACCGCGTTTTCACGCGATCGACGCGCCGTGCTTCGTCGAAGGAGAGCCCGAGGATCTGAGTGATGACCGTGTCCCGCGGCAGCTGCTTTCCTTTTGCGACTCCGAGAAGCTCGCGAATCTTCTGCTCGATGGGGTTGATCTTGTACTCCGTCGTGCACTGGCGGCGTCCCATTCCCACGTTCTTTCCATCGTTTCCTCTGGAGAGAAACGAGGGAATCGCGATAAACCGTCGCTCGGTCGAGCCTGCCGATTCGATCAAGCTGTCTCCAAGTCTTCCGGCCGAGCATCGGACGATGTCGACGCCGCCAAGGCTGTCGAGATAGTCCAGGTGACGGTAGACCGCTTCGGGCTCGTCACCGGTGTCGGCGAAGATAGCCACATCGGCCTTCGGAAGGTCTCCATCGAGCATCTGGAGAAACAGAACGGTCGACTGGACACCAGCGCCGAGATTCAGAACACGAAACATCCGCGATGTCCCTTCGGAGGATAGAAGCCTGTTCAGAAGCGGTTTCGACGTGGCCAGGGCTGTATCGCGGCTCTGAAGGCCCGCGGAGAATTTCGGCCCCCAGAAATGAC
>JAEYWB010000671.1 GCA_023429275.1 Planctomycetota bacterium | reverse complement strand
CGACCCGGCTGGGCGCAGCGCCCCGGTCCGGGGCGCTTTCGGGTGTGCGGAGCTATCCGCCAACGCGACCGAAGTAGACCATCGCCACGGCGGCAAACGGCACGACCTGCACGAGCAGGGAGGCGTCAAAGGGCAGCCAGAAGGGCATCATGGGAAACTCCAGTCCGTTGAGTGTGTCTCAGTCTGTTTCGAAGTGGCGGCGTGATGGGTCACGCGCAAGGCGCATGGAAAAGCCGGCGAGACCGGGACGACACCCGTCCCGATCTCGCCAGGTGATTTCCTCAGCTGAGAACTAGTCCAGTTCGCCAGCGATCTGGTTGAAGCGGGCCGAAGCGTTCGTACCGACGGCACGAATCGCGACGAGGCAGACGATGACGATGAGGGCGAGCATGACGGCGTATTCGACAGCGGTCGGGCCATCTTCGCTCTTCAGAAACTTCTGAACGCTCAGGGCAAACTTCTTCATTTTTCTGTCCTTTAATAGTTGCGGGGATCAGCCGCACTTGAAGGACCGGTGGTGACTGTCACTCGCAGTCACTTCTCCCGATCCTGATTCCCGGAAGCAGTCTCGCGGTTGCGAGATCGACGGTAGCGGTCGCCCGCCGCCGGTTCGTCGCGTCTTGTGATGAGCGACTGAACGCCCCAAACCTAGGTCGCGCAGCGGGCGCGGCAAATTTCTGTTGGGCAGTTTTCCAAGAATTTCCGGGATGGGGGTTTTCCATAACCTGCAGGCGACCTGTCATGCGGTCGGTAGCGATCCTGAGGCCGGAGACTCGGCGCGACCGTCACGGCGGGATGAGCCCTCGCGCATCGCGCGCACGGAGAAGTCGTTGTCGAAGGGCGCAGTTTGCCCCGCCTCCGCGAACGGAAGCCCTGAGGCTCAGCGTCGCGCCGGGGGATTTCCGATGTCCTGTGCGGGAACATCACTTCCCCGAAACAACATCCGACAAATACTCCGGAGGTCAGCCATGCGTCGTCTTGTCATTCTCGCCGTTGCCGCGGTCATCGTTGCCGCCAGTGTCACCCCTGCCCAGGCCGCGGGCCGCCGCTCCGGCTACAACAACGGCCAGCGGACGGGCGTGTTCGCCCGCCTGATGGAACTCGAGCGCCGCAAGAACGCCTGGCTGTTCGGCCGGTAAGCGCATCGGTCGGCCAGGCCGATCGACCAAGGGGCGTGCCGGACACAAGAGGATGATGGCTGGCCAGCCGTCGTCATGCCCCCTCTGGATCGATCGGCCCGAGTGCGGTCTGCGGAGGCAGAGATCTCTCGCCTGCAGCAGGAACCATCGAGAGGCGGGCCCCGAGTTGGCCCGCCTTTTTCTTTTTTGGGGCGGCAACGGCGAGCCGTACTCTCTTGAATCGTGGTCCAGGTTGCGATGCTGTGCTGCCACTGGCCACGCGGCTTTCGTGCGGTAGGCGGTGATTTACGCCTTGCTTAATCGATGTCGCCGACACGAGGGACGGAATGTTCTGTATTGCCCTCTCCATGATCATGGCAGCAGTCGTCCCGGCCACAGTCGTGATTGGTGGGCTTGAGTCCGCGAGGAGACTTCTGAACCGATGGGCATGGAAGGAGGAGCCGATGCCGCCCATGCGGCGAGACGCTTTCTCGTGGACGGTCGCGGGCCAGATCATCCTCCCCTTCATCGCGGTCCTAATCACACTCTGGGGGATTCCGATACTCAGGCAGACCAGCATCCTTCCAGTCAGATGGCTTCTCCCGATGGCGATTGTGGTCGGCTCCAGCTTGATGCTTCTCTGGGGGGCGACTCTTCTGTCGTTACTGCTCGATCTCTCCTACGCACGGAGTCTGTTTCTGCAGGCGACTTACATGCTCCTCGCTAGCGTCTGTATGGTCGGGCTCGGGCTGCTGGCTTCAGCGTTTTCTGGCCTGATGCGAGCGTTCAGTCGAATTTAGTTCCTGGAACGAACATTTTTCCCGTAGCAGTCGCATGAGCCGACGCCGGATGCTGGTCACCAGGTCTCGCCTTCGTTCCGCTTCGTTGACCCTGGCGACGACGATTGAGCTGGAACGCGCCTCTCGGAAGACCCCCATTCTCCGGAAGCCAGCGACGCCTCCAGGCGGCATGCTTTTGCGCCGCCTGACCTTACGCTACCTTCCGTCCAAAACAACTGCCCCCCCCTGGCGTGCGGGGGGCAGACTGCGGATTCGCAATCGAGGTTGAGGTCAAGATGGGTGTGGAACGGACGTTGATTCTCTTCAAGCCGGACGCTGTCCAGCGCCGGCTGTGCGGAAAGCTCCTCTCGCGGATCGAAGACCGCGGACTGCGGATCGTCGGCCTCAAGATGCTGCAGGTCACCCCGGAGCTCTCGAAGAAGCACTACGCCGAGCACGTCTCGAAGCCGTTCTACCCGCACCTCGAGTCGTTCATCACCTCCGGCCCGATCGTCGCCCTGGCGGTGGAAGGTCCCGAGGCGATCCGCGTCATGCGGGAGACGATGGGGAAGACCAACTCCCGCGACGCCGCCACAGGCACGATCCGCGGCGACTACAGCGTCTCGCGGCAGATGAACCTGATCCACGGCAGCGACGGCCCGGAAGCGGCCGCACGCGAACTCGCCCTCTATTTCCGCCCGGAGGAGCTCATCTCGTGGACGTCGCCTCTCGATGACCTCATGCTCGCACCGGACGAGCGGTAACATTCCGGCCTCACTGGCGGGCTGGGCTTTCCCTCCCGCCAGGGCCTTCGCCACTTTCTGACATGCGTAACGGCTTCCTCGGATACGACTCCTCCTTCATGCTCGACTTTGTCGTCGTGGCACTGGTGGCGGTCGTCCCCGTGATCCTCTGGAGCCTGTACGTCGTCAAGGTGCGGAAGAACTACGCGCTCCACCGGACGCTGCAGATTCTTCTCGGTGCGGTGCTGCTCGTGACCGTCCTGGCGTTTGAAATCGACATGCGCCTGCAGGGGGGCTGGGAGCGGATCATCAACAAGGTCCCATCCCAGCCGCGCCACTCGCCGGAGGAGCTCGAGACGATCCGGTGGATCCTCTACATCCACCTCATCTTCGCGATCTCGACCCCGTTTCTCTGGGGAACAACGCTCGCTCTCGCTCTCAAGCGGTTCGCATCTCCTCCCGCCCCCTCCTCACACAGCCGGCTCCACAAGACGCTCGGCTGGCTCTCGACAGTCGACCTCGTGCTGACGTCGGTGACGGGCCTGGCGTTCTACTACGTGGCGTTCGTGCGGTAGCGGCGACCCTCGGCCAGGGTCGCGCTCCGGTCCGACAGACCGTTTACTGGCCGGTTGCGCCGGCCATCCCCGCCTGCCAGCCGAAGAAGTACATCGCCTTCGGCACAGCGGCCTCGAGAACCTGGGCCAGCGGTTCGGCGGGGCGGGCAGTCGAGCCGATCAGCAGGTCGACGACTGTCGGCGGGAACTCGTAGGTCACCGCGCGGGCCTTGGCGAGTCCGAGATCCTTCTGGAGCTCGGCGATCACGTCCTCTTCGTACTTGATGCCGTCGACCATCCCGTTCGCGAGCGCCTGCTTCGCGGTGTAGATCTGTCCGGTCGCGAGCTTGCGGTCGGCTTCCTTGTCGAGCTTGTCGCGGGACTTGTCGATGATCGTCAGGAACTCGTCGTACGCCTCGTCCATGATCGCCTTCCAGACCTCCCGCTCCTCGGGAGACATCTCCTTGAAGGGGCTGAGGGCATCCTTGAACGGGCCGGTCACCAGCGGCTCGGACTTCACGCCGAAGTCGGACGCCAGCTTCGAGACGTCGTACCGCGGGATGATGACGCCGATCGAGCCGGTCCAGGTCGCCGGCTCGGCGAAGATCTTTGACTTCGGTCCGCCCCCCATCGCGACGTAGTAGCCGCCCGACGCGGCGAGCCGTCCCATCGAGACATAGATCGTCTTCCCCTTGCTCTCGTGAAGCTCCATCAGCTTGTCGTAGATCCGCTGGCTGTCCGCCACGAATCCGCCGGGGCTTTCGACCGAGAGGACGATCCCCTTCACGTTCGCGTCGTTCTCGATCTTCTTCAGGATCTTGAGCGTCCGCTCCGTGAAGGGGGACATGATCGTCCCTTTGATGCGGACGACCGCGATCCGGTCAGACGCGGTCCGATCCCCGGAGACGTATTTCTCCTGCAGCGACGAGGTCTCGGAGGTGCTCGTGAGCTGCGTGGCCGTGACCCCGATCAACAGGAAGTTGAACAGGATCGAGCCGCACAACAGCAATGCGAGCACGATCGCCACCCAGCTCCCCTTGCGGACTGTCCGGACGATCACCGTCGGAGGGGGCGGAGCGGAGCCGGAAGGGGTCGGGGACGAGGAGGGAGGGGTCGGAGCCGACATGCGATATCAATCTGGGTGGACTGGCGAAACTTTTCTGGATGTGCCGTTCGTGCGAGTTCGCCCTGTTCTTCGGACGGAATCGGCGGGCGCCTCCGGCACGGTCGTCAAACTCCGCACAACCCGTCGACGATAGAAAGCCAGCGTCAGGGGCGGACTGCCCATTCACCGGAATGGGCGGGAGGGGGAAGCGGATTATCCCCCGTCAACCCGCATTAGCAATCCCGGCGGGCGCCGGTAGGCGGCGCCCGGGGGGGGCTGGGAACGCGTGATTGG
>JAEYWB010000637.1 GCA_023429275.1 Planctomycetota bacterium | reverse complement strand
TCTCTCGACCGGCAAGATGGTGCACGAGTTCCGTTCCTCGGAGTTCCCGCGATCACCGATCGCGATCAGTCCCGACGGCCGATGGATCGCCTGGACTGTCCTGGGGAACGACAGCGGCGTCCGGGTCATCGATGCCGGCACCGAGAAGGTCGTTGCCAGGGCGACTCTGCCGTTCAAGGAAATGATCATCGGCAAGCTCGCATTTGCTTCGAACGAGCGGCTCGTCGGACTCTCGAACGCCAATTCGAAAGTCGGCATCTGGAACGCCCCCTCCGGCAAACGGGAGCGGATTCTGCAGCTCGAGACCGGAGCGGACATCGAAGCGTCTCACGCCCTCTCCCCAGGGGGGAAGTACCTCGCCTGCGCACACGGCCGGCCCGACAAGGGCCTGACCGTCTACGATCTCGACCAGGGGACTCCGGCCGGAGTCATCAGCCAGAAGGAAAAGAAAAGCGACGCTGTGCTCAGCATCGCCTTCTCGCCGGATGGGAACGAGCTTGCCGCGGTCGTCGGGCAGTCCTATGGGCAGGAGGATGCCCGGCTTCTCATCTGGAGCATGTCAGGAGGGACGCAGGTCGATGACATTCCGCTCGCCGGGACTGGAACGCCGATTGGCGAACGAACTCAGGAAGGACGGCATGCCCTGCAGTGGTTCCCCTCCCCCGGGCGGCTTCTCGTCGGCGGACGGTTCGTCGTCGACCGAGGAGTGAAGCGGGTCGCTCTGTCGCTCGACAGGCCGGTTCAGGGAATTGACGCGGGAGTCAGCCGCCGAGTGCTGTCGAACGGAACGATCGCTTCGTGGGAGACCGAGCAGTCTCCGCCGGCGATCGTCCCGCTGGTCGTCCGCGATGAGGATGTCTCCCGGTCGATCGCCGTAGCGTCGGGGGGAGGAGAGCTCAGCGACGCCAGGCTCCCGCCACTCACGCCGTTCGCCCGCCGGCGGGGGACGGACCGGTCGAAGATCGATGCCGCCTGGAAAGTGGTTGCCGACCCGGGGCCGACGCTGGAGCGGCCCGCGGCGCCGGTCACCGTCGACGTCGGAACGTCGCGGGTCCGCGAGATCGAGGTCTCGCGGCTTGATCCCGCGCGGGTCTGTCTCCGGCTCGCCGAGGGAGAAGACGAGATCAAGGCGGTGATGAAACCGTTCCTGCCCGATCTCGTGCAGGTCCAGCGTCCCAACGCCAAGGGGGGGACCGAGACGCGGATCCACTGGACGTTCCAACCCGTCCCGTGCCGCGCGAATTCATTTGTGCTGTTCGATCCGTCTCAGGCTGCGGCCATCTCGAACTTCAAGATCGACTACCCCTGCCGTCTCCTCGCCATCAGTCCCGACGGAGGGCGGATTGCCGTTTCGGCGATCGAGGGGCCGGGCCGGCTCGACATCTTCGCGACCGACGGAAAGCACGTCTGCGGCTGCCGCCCCTTCACGGATGACGCCAAGCCGGAACTGCGGGCGATCGAACGGGCCCTGTTCGTCGATGCCGACACGGTGGTTGTCACGAGCGCCGGGGAACGTCTCGCCGCGCTTCGCGTGCCGGGATGCGAGCCGGTCTACCATGTTGAGGACGCAACGGCCGTTGCCCTCTCCTCCGGCGGCAAGTTGCTCGCGAGTGCGATCGGCAAGCAGATCGAGTTCCGAGACTCTCTCACGGGAGAAGGGCGGGGAACGGTTTCTGTTCCCGGCGGTGGAGACGTCACACTTCTCTCGTTCTCTCCGTCGGGCGATCGACTCGCCGCCCTGACGTCGCGGTCGTCGCACTCCCTGGTCATCGTCGATCTCAGGAACGGGGGGACCTCCTCGCTTCCGATTTCGAATGTCCAGCCGCCCCTGACCTGGGTGGGCCCGGCCCGGCTGCTTGTCGGCGCGAGTCCTGCCGGGAATGAGATCGGCACAGGGGCGGCCAAGGATCTCGTCATCCGGCTGGTCGACCTGAACCAGCAGGCTCCGGTCTGGTCGTACGTTTATGGCCAGAAGGACCGGCTCAGCTTCTCGCTCGATTCGGGCGACCGGCGGCTGTGGGTCTGCGGCGAGGCAAACGGCTCGCCCGAGACGAAGCTCACAGCCCTGACGATTCCGGACGCGGCCCTGGCGAAGCGGCTCGAAGGCGGGGAAGGGAGCGAGCTCGAGTCGAAGGTCGTGCTGAAGGCGGGGATGTCGGTCTCTGTGCGGCTGGAGCTTCCCCCCGCGGTGGAACTGCCCGACTTCGCAGATCGAGTCAGGAAGTCGGTCGAAGAGACACTCGGAGCGAACGGCCTCAAGGTGGGGCCGGACCAGCCGATCGTCTACGTCGTCAAAGGAGAGGTCGAGAATCTCCCCGGCACGGCGACGATGCGGACCTTTGGCGGCGGACCGGGAACATCCCCGATGGAGATCACGGTGCAGCCCCGGAAACTCAAGGTCCGGCTCGCGTACGAGCAGGGGAGCAAGACGCTGTGGGAAAGCCGTCTCGACGTTCAGGGAGGAATCGGTCTCATTCGGTTCGACGGTACGAAGGGGGCACAGTTCGCGATCGATGAAGAGCTCTGGAAGAGCGGCGCGAGCCGGATAGGCGGCGTGGTTCCTCCACTGCGAATCTTTGCGGACTCGACCGGGGAAGGGCTCGGGACATCGGTCCTCGACGGGGACGGCGCATTTCCGCGGAACTGAACGGCCCCGCATCCTCAGGCTGCGGGCCGCATGTCCGAACGTGAAGCAGCGCCGGGAGATGCCGCGCCGCCGCATACGCCCCTTCGCTATGCGGCGGCCTTCTCGAGCGGGCGGCGGTCCAGGGAAAGTTGAAAATTCTGCAATCCCTTTCGGATTTTGGCTCAAGTTTCTCCAAACGCGTTGACCGCTCTGACGAGCGTCCGTAATTTCCCCGCCCGCTGACCGACACGGTCGGCACCGATCCCATCCCGTCAAGAATCCGCCGGCCAGTTGATCGTCCTGATCTCCTCGCCAGGCCCGACTGACCCGAGTGACGTCGGCCAGTCGTCGACTCGCATCCACGCGAGTCCCTTCCCGCCCTCCTCCTCTCCTGCCTCCCGTCGTCGAAAGGATCCCCGTCATGAAGCGAGTCACCCTCTCCCTGCTGGGAACGTTCCTCCTGGTTGCCAGTTCGGGCTGCTGCTGTGGCCTCTTCCACGGCGGATACGGCGGCGGGTGCAGCCCGTGCGGCGCGAACTACGCCCCGGCCAGCCCGTGCGGCCCCTGCGGCGCCGGCGGATGCTCCCCCTACGGTCCGGGAGCCTACATGACCGGCTCGACGATGAGCGCGGCAATCCCGGGTGCGACCTACACCGCGTCGGCACCGGTCCTCGCGCCGACGACCGCGGCCATCAATCCCCTGCCGACCTACTGAGCCCGACTTTTCTGACCGCGTGCGGTGAGAGGGTGGCGCAGACGCCTTCCCCCTCCGGCTCCGCGTGGCAGAACGACATGGCAGGAGACTCACGCTGCGCCGCTCCCACGGGGGGGCGGCGCGCCGAGTTCTGCATCAGGCCCATTCTGCTTTTGATGACCGCCCGGCCACCGGCCTCGCTTCCACCGGTCGATGATTGTCGCTCTCGCGCCAGACCGCTCCCGACGGCCCGTCGAATCACGCTGCGCGATGCAGATCGCGCCGATCGACGCTACAACTCCCCGACGAAGCCGCTTCGTCCCTGTTGGCCGCGCAGTCCATGGCAATCACCCAGCAGCCGATCCATGAACTGATTTCCGCTGACCGGATTGCAGCCCAGGTCGAAGAGATCGGCACGCGGATCACCGCCGACTACGCGGGGCGCCCTCTCACGATTCTCGGAGTCCTCTCCGGCAGCCTGATGTTCGTGGCGGACCTCATGCGGAGGATCCGCATCCCGCACCAGCTCGGCCTGCTTCAGGCGTCGAGTTACCGGGGCGAGGCAACCAGCCCGGCGGAGCTGATTCTGAACCTGGCCTTTCTTCCGGACCTTGCCGGCCGGGAGGTGCTGCTCGTGGATGACATCCTCGACACCGGCCGCACGCTGTCGGCCCTCGAGGACGCGATCCGCCGGACCGATGCGGCGGGCGTCGACTCCGCCGTCCTGCTGTGGAAAAAGGCGAGGACGACTGTTCCGATCGCGCCGCGATACGTCGGCTTTGAGATTCCCGACGAATTCGTGGTCGGCTACGGCCTCGATTACGCCGGAGACTATCGCTACCTGCCCTATGTGGGGGTGGTGACGCCAGGCTGAGCAGCCGGGCTGCCCCTGGTGTATGTGGG
>JAEYWB010000607.1 GCA_023429275.1 Planctomycetota bacterium | reverse complement strand
CTCGAGGAGCCACTGCGCCTTGCTCTTGCTCGTCGAGCCATCGAACTGCGGAAAGAGAGGTCCACCGAGCGAGCCTTCGGGCTTGCCGCGGTAGCGCTTGCCGTGCTTGCGGCCGTACTGGCCGATCTGCGGCTGACTCGTCCGCCGGTCGGTCATGAAGTTGACGCCGTAACTGTCGAGCGGGATCAGGACGCGCGCCGGACTCTCCGGCGTGACACCCCAGGTCGTCTCCAGGTAGATGTGGTAGTGGTGCTGCTGCAGAATCGTGAAAGCCATCAGAGAGTCCCTGTCCTTGGGTTGATCTTCATGCGAAGCACGAGCGTGAACTCGTGCAGAACTGCGTCGAACTTCTGCTCCCGACCGAGCTTGACGAAGCTCATTCGAGACGGGCCATACCCGGCGGGGATCGCGTAGCCGGTCCCCTCCTTGATGTAGGTGTCGATGTCGAGATTGCCGGCGGGCTTCGCGCGGTGGACCGCCTTGATGATCTCGTCCCAGATGGCCTCGGACCGGTCGACGCACCGTCCTGCGGTCCAGTAGCGGATGGTGAGCGTATAGGGATGATCCTGTTGAAGGTTGCTGGCCCATCGGGGCGTGACCGCCCCAGGCAGAATGGCGATCGCCGGCATGTCCGCATGTCCGCAGGGAGCATCCGGCCGGTGCGACGCCTCGGGGGCGGCTCCATCGGGCGGGTCGGACTCGAACCGGAACTTCTGCCGGAAGACATTCGCCAGTCCGGGCCAGCCATCGATGGCGGCCCACACGGCGCGGCGGGCCTGTGTCAGACGTGAACTCATGAGCCTGGCCTCCATTGGTTCTCGAAGTACCGTGGCCCCGATCGCTTGCGGCCCTCAGAGAGGACGACGTTGTCGTTGAGGCCGGGCACGGTCACGGACCCGTCCTCCACTTGAGCGAGCCAGGCGATGGCTCGTTCGTAGTCCTCCTGAAGCACTTGGGGTGCGTCGATACCGCCGATGGTCATGACCCGGTAAGCGGCGACATCGACGCATCGATCCGAGAGCCACGCATTCTGAGGGCGGGTGGCGACGGTCTGAACGTGACTCTGGATAGCGGCGTCGATCAGGTTGTTCGCCCACTCGATCGCCGCCTGAATCCAGCCGAGCTCCTTCGCGGCCCGCTCCCCGTCGTACTGATCCCGGTCGGCCGCCCACGTCACGCTGTACTCGGTGAGGCGAGCCTCGACCGCAGCGACATTGGCGTAGGTGTTCGATTCGGAGTACATCGGGAAACAGCCCTCGCGCGGAAGCCAGCTGCCAGCGTTCAGCCGTCAGCGGGAAACTCGAATCGGTGACAGACGACGGCGGTCAGGAGAGGACCGAGGCCTGCCAAATGGCGTTCGGCTCGACGAAGTTGAGGCCATAGCAGTCGCCGGCGTACGCCTCGATGCCGACCGGATTGTGCGTCACGGTCGCATAGGCGTATTCGCCGTACACCTCGGCGAGCGACGCAATCGCCGCCAGTCCGTCACTGTGCACGTCGAGATCTCGCGGAACGAGAACCTTGCCGTTGCTCGCCTGTACGAAGCCCTCGGTGGCCGCAGGCAGGAACACGAGCTTCTTCGGGTCCATCGTCGGAACGTTGGTTCCTGCCGAGTCCTGATAGCGGCCCGCGATGAAGTGCCAGTTCATGCCGAACAGGCTTTCGATGGTCTCTCCACGAAGGACCTGCTCGGCATCCTGGTAGCTCGCGGTGACATAGGTCTGGAACTCCGTCAGTCCGCGAAGATACTGCTTCATCGAGGGATGGCAGAGGACCTCGGTCGGCGGAGCGACGTTCTCCTCTTCCGCCTTCAGCTTGATGTCCTCGATCAGCTTGTGCAGGCCGAAGCTCGCGGAGCTGATCTGGCCCGACACCATCCCACCCAGGCTCCCCTTGTGGCTTGCGGCAACGCCGAAGTCGATCGCGACCGAATCCGCGTCCCCGGATGACTCCTTGACCACGCCGTTCGCGACGTCGTAGTACACGACGCCGTCGGTGATGATCTTGGAGATGATGACTTCCTTCAGGATCGAGTGCCGGCGGGCGAACTTCGCGAGCTGTCGGCGGGCTTCGCGAGTCGACTTGCGGTCGATGACCTGGCTGTCAGGTTCGCGGATCGCGTCGAGCAGTTCCGCTCCGAACGGAAGGACGTTGAAGACGTGGAACAGCACTCCGCGGCGTTCCTTCGCCCCCGACTTGTCGAGCACTCGAGCCTTGCCTCCCTTGTTGTTCAGCGGAGCAGGCCTTTGTTCGACGTTGTCGACGATCATCGTGAAATCGTCCGTCTCTTCGTCCGTCGGGTTCACGAAGAACATCTCCGTGAACGGCGTCGGAATCGAAGAACTGGCTTTCTCGCTCTCGTACATGGCCTTGAGAGAGCGGTAATCGAGCAGGGTCTTAACCGACATAGAGATGGGCCTCCTCGCCCGTAAGACGCTCGTCCGAGCGTGAATCTGTGAAGGAGTTGAGCTGTCAGCTGTGGGCTGTCTGTCGTCAGCGATCTGCAGTTTGCGATGAACTCGTTTGGAGGCGGTCGCTGATCCCCGGTTCGAACCGGACGTTAGCGCGTTCCGGCTGATGGAGTGAGTTGGAGAACGGCGACCTGCCCGGGCGCTAGTCAGCGCCGAGCTGCACGTCGGTCTTGAGTTCACCGAGATAGTGTGTGACGCCGCTGGCCGTGATGGCGTCGTAGTCACCGAGGAGCTGGCTCTTGATGACCTGGCCTTCAACGAGAAGCCGGCCCGTCGCCTTGTCGACGTAGTCCCGGGTTGCCGGGTCGTAGAGGTCGATCTCTTCGTCCAGGATTCCCCGGGCGATCTCCGAGCCGGCGAGGACCGTTTCGGAGCCGATGACCGCCTCGTTGTCCGCGTAGGTGATCGAGCTCGAGAGCGTAATCGTGTTCGTCTCGTAGTCGACGGAGGAGATCGTCAGGTTTGTGTCCGCCCCCACGGAGATCTTGTCTCCCGCCTTGAAGAATGCGGCGTTGTCGACAGTGACTGCGGCGCTGGTGGCGCCGGCATTCGTCTGCGTTCGCTTGCAGGGAACCCAGAGCTTGGTTGCGGTGATGCGGGCCATGATCGTGCCCGGCCTGAGCGTCCGCTCGAACCCGGTGTTCGACCCGTCATAGGCGTACGAGGCGTCGATCTGAATCGGCGGGGCGTAATGCTCGGAGCGGGCGGGGGCGAGCTTGAACTCCCGAAGACCCGCAACGGAGCGGGTCACTTTGCTGTCGGCGATGATCTGTGACACGAACGGCGTCCTTCCTTGTCAGGAGACTCCGCGGGGAGCGGAGCGTTATGGGTGAGGTAAGAGGTTGGAGCTGTCAGCGATCAGCTCTCTGAGATCTGTCGGTCCAAGTCCGCTCCTTCGCAGAGAGCTGACTGCTCAGAGCCTCGCGACGGCCGCCTCGATCTCCTTGTCGGAGTAGCCGGCGGTCTTCATCTGGGCGCGAAGGTCCCGCTCGAAGCGAGCACCGGATTCTGACGGCTCGGCCGTTGCCAGCTTGCGGAGCTGGGCGCCAAGGATGACCCCCCGGGTATCGAAGCCCGCGAGACACGCGGTGTCCCAGTCGTTCGCCCGGCCGAGCTTGAAGAGCGCGTCACGGCTGGAGGCGGGCGTTCCATTTGCGAGGAGCGCGGCGACCGCCTCGGCGAACGTGTTCTCAGCATCCTGCGCCTTGGTTCCCTGGAGGACCGCGAGTTGAGCGCCGAGAGAGGCACTGGCCCGCTCAAGTCGCCGCAGCCGGGCCCCGAGAGAGGCATTCGGGGTTTCAGTCCGGTCCCCCTTCGCTTCCGGATCGTCCGCGTCGTCCATGTCGTCGGGCGATTGGCCAGGGTCTGTCTTCACGGCCTCATCTCCCGTGATCAGCGAGACGGCCATGTTGAGAAGCATCGCGAAGTTCGCTTCGTCGACATCGTCGGGGAGTTTCGCCCCCTTCTTGACGGCGCCGAGAAGCTTGTTGACCGCTTCGATGACTTTCGGATCCAACTGAGTTTCCTCCCTGGGTAAGCCGGCCACGAGAGTGGCGAATCGCCTCTGCCCCGGCATGGATGGTTGATCGACGATGGCGACGTGAAGCAGTTGCAATGGCCACGTCTGGCCGAGCTGGTCCTGCGCGTTCCAGACGACATGCACTGAAACCGGCCAGTCATCCCCGGTCAGGAGTTCCGCTTCTTCCGGCGTTACATACGCCGCGACCCAGAGCGTCTCCCCGTCGACCCATGCGTCCGACAGATAGGTGATGACCTGGTCGATCGATGCGTGATGGGTCTCGGGGTCGGAATGATCCCACTGGAGAGGACGGAGAATGCGGACGGCCTTCTGCTTCTCGAAGGATTCCGCGATCGCCGCGAGATCCTCCGCCGAAAAGGCCGCCTCACCCCCCGGCCACGTCCAGGTTCCGACCCGGAGAACATCCT
>JAEYWB010000547.1 GCA_023429275.1 Planctomycetota bacterium | reverse complement strand
CCGCTGGGCGGACGGGACGAGCGAGGATGTCACCTGCCTGACGCGGTTCCAGTCGAACGATCCGCAGGTCTGCGACATCTCGCAGCAGGGACTTGTCACCGCCAACGATGTCGGCGATACGCATGTCGTCGCCTTCTACGACCGGGCGGTCGTCCCGATCGCGGTCCTGCGACCCGTCAGCGACAAGCTCGGTCCGAACTATCCGGTCGTCGAAACGCCGACGAAGGTGGATGAGCTGGTCGTCAACAAGCTCAAGAAGCTGGGGATCGTTCCGTCGGCTGAGGCGGACGACGCCGAGTTTCTTCGCCGGGTGAGCCTCGACATCACGGGAACGCTTCCGTCGGCCGAAGAGGTTCGGCAGTTCCTCGCCGACAGCTCGGCCGACAAGCGGTCGAAGAAGATCGACGAGCTTCTCGAAACCCCGGCCTACGCCGCCTGGTGGACGACGAAGTTCAACGACTGGACCGGCAACTCCGACACGCAGCTCAACAATGTCGGCTACTCCCGGGGATCGCCGAGCACCGAGTGGTACGCGTGGATCTACAAGCGGGTGGCCGCAAACATGCCCTATGACGACCTGATGGCCGGCATTGTCCTTGCGAACAGCCGCAAACCGGACGAGAGCTACGCCGACTACTGCAAGCGGGAAAGCGATCGCATCCGCGAGTCGGGTGAGGATGGCTACGCAAACAACGACGGACTCACCTACTTCTGGGGACGACGGAACTTCGTGAAGCCGGAAGATCGGGCGATCGGCTTCGCCTATACGTTCCTGGGCCTCCGCATTCAGTGCGCTCAGTGCCACAAGCATCCGTTCGACCAGTGGTCGCAGGACGACTTCAAGCAGTTCGAGAACTTCTTTACCCGCATCCGGTACAGCCAGAACGGAGCCGATCGAAAAGAGTACGAAGCGGTGCTTGCGGCAACGGGCCTGGACAAGAGCCTCAAGGGGAACGATCTCCGTAAAGAACTCCCGAAGGCGCTCAAGGATGGGAAGACCGTCCCGATGCCGGAGCTCTTTGTCAGTGCGGCAAAGGCCGCTCCCAAGCGACCGAAGGACCCGAAGCCGAACGCCAGAAAGTACAACGGGCCGGTTGCCCCGACGGCGAAGCTGCTCGGCGGAGAGGTGGTCAACATCCAGGAGATCGCCGACCCGCGAGCCCTGATGATGGACTGGCTCCGTTCGAACCCGCTCTTCGCCCGGGCCTTCGTCAACCGGGTCTGGTCGGGCTACTTCAACCGGGGGATCGTCGAGCCGACGGACGACATGAACCTCGCGAACCCCGCCTGCAACGAGGAACTCCTCGACTACCTGGCCAAGGGATTCGTCGAGAGTGGCTACGACATGAAGTGGATCCACCGGACGATCGCCAACAGCCGGACCTACCAGACGTCGTGGAAGCCGAACGAGACGAACCTCCTCGACGAACGGAACTTCAGCCGGGCCGTCCCGCGGCGGCTGCCGGCGGAAGTCGCAGTGGACGCCGTCGCGATGGCGACCGCTTCGACGGAGCGGGCCGCGACCTTCAAGAACGAGATCAAGGGGCGGGCCGTGACCGTCCCCTCGACGCCGCGGAACAACAACCTGAACGGATCTTTCTACGCTCTCAACGTCTTTGGCCGGTCGATCCGCGAGTCGAACTGCGACTGCGACCGCTCCTCCGAGGCGAGCCTGCTGCAGACTCTCTATCTCCGCAACGACGGCGAGTTCCTCTCATCGATCGACCGGACGAAGGAAGGCTGGCTGGCGAGTGTTGCCCAGGAGATGAAGGTCAAGTACACGCCGTCGGTCGAAGCCCTGCGCGAGGAGATGCGGAAGAACGGCAAGCCGAAGGAGGGGGATGGAAAGAAGGGAGACGGGAAGAAGGGAGACGCGAAGGAGGAGGAGAAGCCGGCCGCCGGTCAGCGTCCCGCCGACTTCGAACGGAACGTTGCCCGCTTCAAGGAGCAGATCGCCAGGGCCCGAAAGGAAGGGAATGCAAAGCGGGCCACCCGTGCCGAAGCCCTCCTGGCCGATTACCTGAAGAAGTATCCGGCTCCCGAGAAGCTGGCACCGAAGCCGGGCAAGAACGACGCCCGTCCGTCCCCAAAGCCCGAGGCCCCGAAGCTGGCCCAGGCGGACATCACGAAGATTGTCGAAGAGGCCTACCTGCGAACCGTCAGCCGTTACCCGACGAAATACGAACTCGCGATCGCCAGCAGCTTCATCAAGACGTCGAGCGACACGGTGACCGGCATCCGCGGCCTGCTGTGGACGCTGCTGAATACCAAGGAATTCATCGTCAATCACTGAGTGTGAAGAGGTGCTAGGTAATAGGTTTTAGGTGCCAGGCGAGAACGCCCCTCAAAACCAACCCTGGTACCTAACACCTAACACCTAACACCTCTCTCTCCGGAGCTCTCCTGATGTCCCTCAACACCACCTGCGACGGCGTTCGGCGGCGTGACTTCCTCAAGGTGGGAGTCCTCGGCGCCACAGGCCTTACGTTCGGCAACTACCTGCGGATGACGCATGGCTCCGAAGGGCCCGTCGGCAAGGCCAAGGCGGCGATCTTCATCAACCTGCCGGGCGGTCCGACCCACATGGACACGTTCGACCTCAAGCCGAACGCTCCCGACACCCACCGCGGCGAGTTCAAGCCGATCCAGACCAAGGTCCCGGGGATGGAGATCTGCGAGCACCTGCCGCTGCTCGCCTCGGTCGCCGACAAGTTCACGCTGCTGCGAGGGGTTTCGCACTCGATCGCCGCCCACCAGCTCGGCTCGGAGTACGTCAACACCGGCAACCGCCCGCTGCCGTCACTCGAGTTCCCTGGCTACTCCGCCGTGGTGACAAAGGAGCTCGGCGGCCCGCGCGATCTGCCGACGAGCGTCGCGATTCCGAACAGCGCTCAGAAGGCCGGTTACCTCGGCGTTCAGTACGCTCCTCTCAGCACCGGCAAGACTCCGGTCCAGGGGCAGCCCTTCAGCGTCCGGGGCGTGGCTCTCGGCAACGGCCTGACGATCGAAGACGTCGAAAAGCGGCAGGGGCTGCTCAAGCAGCTCGACACCGCGTTCGCCGGCTTCGAGAAGAACAACCAGCTCCTGCAGGGGCTCGACCGGTTCTCGCAGCAGGCCTACGAGATGATCACCTCGCCCCGCGCCCGGGCGGCGTTCGACATCAGCAAGGAGAAGCCCGAGACCTCCGAGCGGTTCGGAAAGAGCGGTTTCGGCCAGAGCTGCCTCCTCGCGACCCGGCTCGTCGAGTCGGGGGTCCGGATCGTCACGAACTCGACCGGCGGCTGGGACACCCACGCCGACAACTGGAACCGTCTCAAGACGAATCTCCTCCCCCCTCTCGACCAGGGTCTCTCGGCTCTCTTCAGCACGCTCGCCGAGCGGGGGCTGCTCGAGACGACGACAGTCTACGTCACCGGGGAGTTCGGCCGGACGCCGAAGATCAACAAGACGGTCGGCCGCGACCATTACCCGCGGGCGATGTTCCAGCTCATCGGCGGCGGCGGCATCAAGGGTGGCCAGGTCCTCGGCGCTTCGGATGAGAAGGGCGAGTTTCCGGCGGACGGCAAGGGCTACGCTCCGGACGACATCGCGGCTTCGTTCTACCGCACGCTCGGGATCGACCACACGAAGGAATACAACACCTCGAGCGGCCGCCCGGTCATGATCGTCCGTGAAGGACACCTGATCGACGCCCTGTTCGGATAAGACGGCCGGAAGCGGATAATTCTCTTGCTGTCTGCCTCCCACGCACCCGCGTTCGCCATTCCCGGCGAACGCGGGTTTTTTCGTCTGCCACCGCTCATGTCCTGGAGTCGTCTCCGCCTGTCGAAACTTCGCGTGGGACCGGTGGCGTTGCAACGCGATTGAGCGGTTCCATGCGGAGGAAACGATCCGCCGCGATCGTGTCGACGACGAGCTGCGAGGCGTGGAACATCAGCATCGGGAAGACCGCAAAGGGGAGCCCGGTGCGGGCGACGCTCTCCGCGACCAGGATGCCGATCGGCAGGGTCTTCTGGCTTCCGGCGAACGCCGCGGCCACCGTGTCGGCCTCGGGCAGCTTGAGAGCCCGGCCTCCCCAGTAGCCGATCACCAGCCCCGCCACGTGGATGGCGATCGTCGAGAGCCAGACGAGGACGACCGCCGATGCGGCCGGGGTGTCCGGGCCGGGCTTCAGCTGCGGTCCGGCGTTGTAGGCCGACCAGAAGACCGTCGCCAGGATGCAGCTCTGGGCCAGATTGCTCAGGACCACCTTTCGGCGATCGGCGAAGGCGGCACAGGCTCGAAAGAGCCTCAGACCCTGCCCGGCCACGATCGGCATCAGTGCCGAGACAAAGAGAGTCTCCATCAGCTGCTGCCTGGAGAGGGAGACCTTTGAGCCGACGGCGATCTCCATCCAGAACGGCGTCACGACGACGGCCAGTCCGTTCGTCAGCACCGTGACGAGGAGCGACACGGCGTCGTTTCCCCCGGCGCGGCGGGTCCAGACCGACGCCGCCGCCATCGTGCAGGGGACGCTTCCGGCGATCATCAGGCCGACGCTGAAGTCGCGGGTCGCTTGGGCCAGGCACAGCGGCCAGGTCAGGAGCGGCATCAGCACGGCGTTGACCAATGCCGCCCAGAGGACCGGGCCGGGCGTGCGGAGGGCACCGACCAGCTTCTTCGTGTCGAGCGTCCACGACATCAGGAAGAGGATCTGGAAGACGATGAGCTTCATCGCCGCGCCGAGCAGCTCCTCGAGCGACTTCGACGCCGCGCTTCCATCGCTCCCCACGGAGCCTGAGAGGCGTCCGAGAGAGAACCCGAGCGGAATGAGGATCGCCAGGCCGAGCAGGAACCACTGCACCCGGGCGATCGCGAGCAGTCTTTTCATGGCGGGGAGCTCTACGACGCCAGCGCCGCCGCCACGCCGGCGCCGGAGGGGACCTTCGCTCCCTGGGCTTTCAGGCAGCCTTCGATCGCCGCGAGGAGCAGCAGGACGTTCCGCCGCTGGCACGTCTCGCCCATGAGGCCGATCCGCCAGACCTTCCCCGCCATCGGCCCGAGGCCGCCGCCGATCTCGATGCCGTACTCACCCAGGAGCTGAGCGCGGGCCGCCTTGTCGTCGACTCCCTCCGGAATCCGGACCGAGTTCAGCATCGGAAGCCGGTGCGGCTCCGCGACGACGTACGAGAGTCCGAGCGCCTCGAGTCCCGCCCGCAGCGCCAGGTGGTTGCGGCGATGGCGTTCCCAGCGATTCTCGAGGCCTTCCTCGAGCACGAGCCGCAGCGCCTCGTGGAAGGCGAAGTTCATGTTGATCGGGGCGGTGTGATGGTACGCCCGGGACTGCTGGCTCCAGTAGTTGCGGACCATCGTCGTATCGAGGTACCAGCTGGCGACCTTGGTCTTCCTCTTCGAGATCGTCTCGAGAGCGCGGCTGCTGAACGTCACCGGCGCGAGCCCCGGCGGGCAGCTCAGGCACTTCTGCGTCCCCGAGTAGGCGGCGTCGATCTGCCACCCGTCGGTCTCGACCGGAAGCCCGCCGAGCGACGTGACGCAGTCGACCAGGAGGAGCGCTCCGGCGTCATGGACGATCTTCGTGATCTCTTCGAGCGGCTGGAGGGCCCCGGTCGAGGTTTCGGCGTGGACGAGGCCGACCACCTTCGGCGCGTGCTTCTTCACCGCGTCGGCGATCTCCTGCGGATCGAACACCTCGCCGAACGGGCGTTCGATCTTCGAGACCTCGGCGCCGCAGCGGCCGGCGACATCCGCCATCCGCCCGCCGAAGACCCCGTTGATCCCGACGAGCATCCGGTCGCCGGGCTCGATCAGGTTGACGACGCACGCCTCCATCCCGGCGCTCCCCGTCCCGCTGACCGACAT
>JAEYWB010000565.1 GCA_023429275.1 Planctomycetota bacterium | reverse complement strand
ATCTGGAACTCGGTGTCTTCCTTGTCGCCGGGGGACCAGCCGGCGAAGTAGAGCATGCCGTCTGCGATGACCGGCGTCGTGCAGCAGGCGGAGGGCATTCCGGTGACCGACCAGACTTCTTCACCGGTCTTGAGGTCGTAGCCGATCATCCGTCCGAAGCCGGCGGCGACGATTTGCTTGCCGTTCGGGGTATCCCAGAGGACCGGCGTCGTGAAGGCGGAGGGGGACTGCCGCTTCTTCTCCCAGACCGGTTTGCCGGTTTCGAGGCTGAGGGCGTAGATGCGGGAGTCTTTCAGCTCGTCCCGGACGAGGATGACCGTGCCATCCGCGAGGATGGGGGAGGTGCCGGTGCCGAAATCGCTGGGAGTCTGGGCGACCGGCAGCGGGTAATGCCAGAGCTGCCTGCCGGCGAGGTCGTAGCAGAAGAGTCCGCAGGAGCCGAAGTAGCTGACGATCCGCTTGCCGTCGGTGACGGGGGTGGATGCGGCGGGGCTTCCCTCGGTCTTGTGGTAGGCCTCGATCTTTTCGGCGGGGGCCTCGGTCCGCCAGAGCTCCTTGCCGTCGGCGCGGCGGCAGGCGAGCGTGTAGAGCTTGCCGCCGTCGAAGGCGGTGGTCACGAGCATGTCGCCAACGACGATGGGCGACGCGTAGCCGCTGGGGAAGTCGACTTTCCACAGCACGTTCTTGTCGGGCCCGACCTCGACGGGAGGTTTTTCACCACTCTCGGCGACTCCCGAGCCGGCCGGTCCGCGGAACTGCGGCCAGGCCAGCCTGGGTTCTTCGGCCACCACGGCCGCCGAGGGGGCCATCGCGACGCACAGACTCAATCCGAAACTCGCCAGCACAGACCAGTGTTGCCGGCTCGCAGCCGGCGTTGCCGTGAGGCATTCCTTCATGATCATCCTCTGACAGGACACGGAATCCGAAACCGAAGCGGACGGTACTTCACGCCGAAAAAAGATTCCACGTGAAGTATTAGCGTCCTATGAAGGTTGGTGGATGCGTTGATTGAGCGGCCGTCATCGTCGGAGACCGAACAGACGACATCAGTCCCGCCAAGGACGACAGAAGCCGCTGGGAAGATCGCACAGGGACAACTCGCCACGCCCCTGCGCAAAGCCTCCGTGGCGTGCCACCCGATCCGTTCGCCGAAGACAACGTCGAGGGTCTCAGTCCCGCCAGGGACGGCAGGCAATAGCCCCCCGTGTCAACGGGGGGGAAGACGGCCGAGTGAAATCCCAAGTCCCGTCAGGGACGACAGAAGACGGTGTTCAAAATCTTTTACCACGGATAACACGGATTTCACCGATAGGCCCATGAGCATTGATGCCTGTGGGAAACAGGACCGTACTGGAAGGCGACAGGTCGAGTTTCGAGTTCGAAGCGCTTCTTATCCGTGTCGTACGTGATATCCGGGGTTCTTCTAAATTTTCCGAGCTGCGAAAGGTCGAAAGGTCTCGGACGATTCGGTTCTTTCGTCCCTGACGGGACTTCGAGAAGGCGTCTGCCGTCTTACCCCTCCGTTTGCACGGGGGGCAATGATCTGCCGTCCCTGACGGGACTGGATCGAGCGGCTCATCTCGACGACCTGTGTTGACCTAGCTCAGCACCTGCCGGACGACGTGGCCGTGGACGTCGGTCAGGCGGTAGTCGCGGCCGGCGTGGCGGTAGGTGAGGCGTTCGTGGTCGAAGCCCATCAGGTCGAGGATCGTCGCGTGGAAGTCGTGGACGTGGACCGGATCGACCGCCGCCCGCAGGCCATGTTCGTCCGTCGCCCCGTGGACCATTCCGCCACGGACTCCCGCTCCGGCCAGCCAGGAACTGAATGCCCAGGGGTGGTGCTCGCGGCCTTTGGCGTCGGCACTGTTGTTGAATGGGGTGCGGCCGAATTCGGTGGTCCAGACGACGAGCGTCTCGTCGAGGAGGCCCCGCTGCTTGAGGTCCCGCAGGAGGGCGGCGATCGGCTGGTCGACGTTCTTCGCGAGAGGCTCGTGGGACTGCATGTCCCCATGGGCATCCCAGTTGCCCGAGGAGCCGGTGTCGATCAGCTCGACGAACCGGACGCCCCGCTCGATCAGCCGCCGGGCGACGAGGCACTGCCAGCCGAACCCCTTCGTCTGGCCGGGCTGGAGGCCGTAGTCGGTCAGGGTGGCGGCGGTTTCCTGCTTCAGTTCGAACGCTTCGGGGACGGCCATCTGCATGCCGAAGGCGGTCTCGAAGGAGCGGAGGCGGGCCGCGAGAGCGGGATCCCGTTCGCGTTCCGTCAGGTGGGCTTCGTTCAGCTCGCGGAGGGCGGCGAGCTCCTGCTGCTGGCGGTCGGTCGGAACGCGGGGGGAGACGTTCGCGATCGGCTCGGCCCCCGGGACGACGAGCGTCCCCTGGTGCGTCCCCGGAAGGAAGTCGGAGCTGTAGACCTGCGTGCCGGCGTAGGTCTGGTAGGGAGCGATGACGACGAAGCTCGGCAGGTTGCGATTGAGCGTGCCGAGGCCGTAGCTGAGCCAGGAGCCGAGGCTCGGCCGCGAGACGGCGAACGACCCGGTGTGCATGCCGAGCGTGGCGTTGTAGTGATTCGAGTGGGAGGTGTGCATCGAGCGGATCAGGGCGATGTCGTCGACACAGCCGGCGATGTGCGGGAAGAGGGTGCTGACCTCGGTGCCGCATTCGCCGTGAGGGGAGAACTCCCACTGGGGGCGCTTGAGGAAGATCCGCTCGTAGCCGGGGCGGTCCTTGATCTCGGGGTGGTCCGCCTTGATCTCCTTTCCGTGATCGCGGACGAGAGCCGGCTTGGGATCGAACGTGTCGACGTGCGAGACGCCGCCGGTCATGAAGAGGAAGATGACGTTCTTCGCCCGCGCGGGACGCTGGGCCGCCCTGGCCTGCAGCGGATCGGCGTCATCGGCGAGGAGCTGCTGGACGATCCCCGGGAACACGCCGGAGCCGAGGGCCGCGGAGCGGAGGAAGCCGCGCCGATCGGCTCCGCAGCACGCGAAGGCGGAACGGCGTGGGGTCTCGCGATGGATCGGGTGTGTCATCACGGCGGGTTCGGTGGGTTGGGGAGTGGCTGGTGCTTTGTCACGACTGGGTTGCGGGTTGCGTCCATGACGCCGGCGGGCGCCCGCCAGAGGCAACCCCCGGTTCGAACCGGACGCTAGCGCGATCCGGCTAATCTCGCGAACCCCTCATCCTGGCTGTGACAAACCACTAATCGACGTACAGGAACGCGTTGCTCGCCATCAGGACGCGGACGTAGGCGGCCCACTTCTCCTCGGGCGAACCGGGATAGGTTGCCAGGAAGCGGGCGGCGTTCTGCGATTCGGATTCGGTCGGCGGCCGCTGGAAGAGTCTTCGACAGACCGCCGCGAGCCTTTGGGAGTCATCGGTTCCGGCCGCGGCGGCCGTCGCGGCCCCCCGGCGGGGCGGGGGGGGG
>JAEYWB010000536.1 GCA_023429275.1 Planctomycetota bacterium | reverse complement strand
GACCAACAGTCCGCGACGGCGACTGCTCCTGGACCGCTTCAGCCTGAATGACCCCCCTTCACGATTTCCGCCACTTGCTTCCCTGAGCCGAGGCCATGAACGAGACACCTTCTCCAACGTCCGGTGCACTGGCGGACCGAGTGACGTGTGATGCTAAGGGCGCGGCTCCGTCCAGCTCGCCGTTGGGTTCCGGCCCACTCGCGACAGTCCGCCGGACGGGACTGGCCGCTATCCTGCACCCCCGCTCGATCGCGGTCATTGGCGCCAGCGAACGCATGGGAAGCCTGGGGCGAATCCTGTTCGAGAATCTGGCAGAGGGAGGATTCAAAGGCCCGGTCTGGCCGGTGAATCGGAAGGAACGGCCTGTCTTCGGACAACGAACAGTCCCCAGCGTCCTGGAATTGCCCGATGTCCCGGACCTCGCCATCGTGGCTGTTCCGGCGGCAGCAGTCGCTACGGTTCTCGAGCAGTGCGCGGAGCGGGGCATTCCTGGAGTCATCGTCCTTTCGGCGGGGATTCCCGACCTGGTGGAGGACGGCGATGCGGCTACAGCCGCCGGCCAGCGTCCTCGCCAGCTTCTGAGGATGGCCCGCGCGTCGGGGATGCGGGTGATGGGGCCCAATTGTCTGGGGGTGATGGTTCCCGCCGCCAAGCTGAATGCGACGTTCGTGACGGGGCTCGCCCGCCCCGGGCGAGTCGCATTCCTCAGTCAAAGCGGCGCCCTCTGCGCGGCCGCCATCGACTGGAGCCGGGCGGAACGAATCGGCCTCCGCGCGGTCGTTTCCCTCGGGGATACGCTCGACATCGGCTGGGGTGACGCTCTCGACTTCTTCGGACAGGATGCGGAGACTTCGGTCATCCTCTGTTATGTCGAAAGCCTCGCAGACGCGCGGGCCTTTCTGTCGACAGTTCGCCGAATCGCACTGTCGAAGCCGGTCGTCGTTCTCAAGGGAGGTCGCACTCCCGAGGCCTCTCAGGCGGTCCGGTCCCATACCGGCGCCCTCGCGGGAAGCGAACTCGTCTTTGCCGCGGCGATGCGACGCGCGGGGGTCATCCAGGTCGACGACCTCGAATCACTTTTCGCGATGGCGGAGGT
This sequence comes from Planctomycetota bacterium, assembly GCA_023429275.1. Taxonomy (GTDB): domain Bacteria; phylum Planctomycetota; class Planctomycetia; order Planctomycetales; family Planctomycetaceae; genus Planctomyces_A. The sequence continues at coordinate 8,163 of JAEYWB010000536.1, read as the reverse complement.
CCTTGCCAAACAGCCCCCTCCTCGAGGTAAGAAGCTCACGGTGCTCACAAATGCCGGAGGCCCGGCCGTTCTGGCCACGGACGCCCTGATCGAAGCCGGGGGCGAGCTGGCACCGTTGTCGCCCGGAACGATGGCGAAGCTGGACGCGATCCTGCCTCCTCACTGGAGTCACCGCAATCCGATCGACATCGGAGGAGACGCGACGCCACAGCGGTACGAACGGGCGATCGATTGCGTTCTCAGCGATCCGGAAAGCGACGGGCTGCTCGTGATCCAGACCCCTCAATCGATGTCTGAGCCGCTCGAGACAGCGCGGCTGATCGCTCCGCATCTCGCGAAGAGCGACAAGACCGTGCTGACCAGTTGGATCGGTGGAACGGGCGTGCAGGCAGCGCGGGATCTGTTTCAGGCCGCATCCGTCCCGTCATTCGAGTTCTCCGAGACAGCCGCCCGGAGCTTCGGGCGTCTCAGTCGTCACGCGGACGGGATGCGAGTGCTCTACGAGACGCCTCAGGGAAACTTCGACCTGCCGACCGCTCTCCAACGCCGGGAAGTCGCACGCACCATCCTGGAATGTGTACGGCGGGAGCACCGGACGATGCTGAGCCAACAAGAGGCGATCCGCTTGCTGACCGCATACGGGATTCCAACTGTTCGCACCGATCTGGCCACGACGGAGGATGAGGCCGTTGCGCTGGCACGGCACTGCGACGGTCCCTGCGTGCTCAAGTTAAGTTCCCTCTTGGCCACACATAAGACCGACGTTCAAGGCGTCGAGCTGAACCTGAGTGGTGACAGTGACGTTCGACTCGCGTTTCGCAGGATTGCTGAAGCCGCTGAGCGAAATCTGGGACCGACGGGTTTCCAGGGGGTGACAGTCCAGCCTCACGTAACCTGCCGCGATGCTTACGAGCTGATCCTCGGAGCCAGTTTCGATGACCAGTTCGGCCCGGTCGTCCTCTTTGGCAGCGGCGGCACTCTTGTCGAAGTCAATGAGGACCGGGCCCTGGAGCTTCCACCGCTGACGACGACTCTGGCGCGTCGGCTGATCGAGCGAACGCGAATCGCGCGGGCCCTCAAGGGCTTCCGTGGAAGAGAGCCGGTCGATCAACAGCGGCTCGTCGAGATTGTCGTCGCGTTCGGCGAACTCGTCCTCGAAAACCCCGAGATCCGCGAAGCCGATATCAACCCGTTACTGGCGTCGCCGACACAGATCGTCGCCCTGGATGCACGTGTCCTCCTGCATTCACACGGTGAAGCGAGGCCCCCTGTGCGGCCGGCACTTCGCCCCTATCCTCTGGAGTACGTCCAGCCGGTGGAACTTCGGGACGGCACACCGGTCGTTCTTCGCCCAATCCGGCCCGAGGACGAACCGGAGCTCGGACGCTTCCTGGCGGGTCTCTCCAATGAGGCGATTCACCATCGGTACTTCGAGTCGATCATCCCCTTTCGCCGCACCGAGCATCGACGCCTCGTTCCGACGTGCCTGGCGGATTTCGAGTCTGAAATGACTCTTGTCGCTGAACTTGCTGGCTCCCGCGAAATCATCGGACTCACCAGCCTCGACCGCTGTCTACCTGACAGCACGGCCGACTTTGGCATCCTGGTGGCCGACGCCTGGCAGCAACGCGGCCTGGGACGCCTTCTGTTGGAGCGCCTGATCGATATCGGCCGACGCGAAGGACTCAGTCGAATTGAGGGCCCGTTCCTCGCTGGCAATTTCGAGATGGCCCAGCTCTGCCGCGACCTGGGATTCCATCTCGAAGAAGACTGCGGCGATCGTACGGTCGTCGCATCCCTCTCGCTGGCTCCGGCCTGACGCGTGTCCGAACCGCCCTCCATCCAGCAGCCGGAACACGACCCGCGGACGGTCAGAGGGTGCCGTCACGTTCATCCACCGGCAGTTCGATGACGATCGCCGCGCCGGGGCCTTCCGCTACCGCGATCGTGCCGCCGTGTGCTTCGACGATTCTTCGGGAGAGGGTCATGCCAAGGCCGGTGCCCCGGGTTTTCGTCGTGGAGAACGGATCGAAGATCCGCCGCGACTGCTCCGCCGAGAGGCCAGGTCCATCGTCACGAATCGTCAGCCTTACACGTCGAGGATGCGAGCCGTCGACCGTTTCGAGCCGTACGCCGATCTCGACTGGATCGACGCATGCCGCCGGGGAATTCTCAAGAACGTTTCGAAAGACCTGCTCCATCATCGTCCGGTCGACGGATACGCGAAGTTCGTTCCCCTCTTCAGGCAGCTCCAGGCGGACAATGCGTCCCCGCCAGACGTGTTCGAGGTTGGACCAGGTTTCCTCGACGAGCCGCTCCAGTGAGCACGTACTCCGGTAAGGCCGGAGCGGAGCGGCGTACTGACGAACCTCTTCATAGAGTTGGTGAAGATGGTTCTGCGCTTTCTGAAGTCGCGCTACTTGGGCCAGCGGCTCGGGTTGCCCTTCCAGTTCACTCGCGAGGACCTCGAGGTAGGCCTGACTGCGCTGGAGAGCGTTGCGACTTTCATGAGCCAGGCCGGTCATGGCCTCGCCAATCGCCGCAAGCCGTTCCGATTGGACGAGCCTTTCGATGGTCTGTTTTTGCTGCGTGATATCCTGCCCCAGGATCAGGAGGCCCGCTTCTGCGTCGACGTCATGGATGACGCGTCCGTTCCACATCAGCCAGCGACGCGTGCCGTCCCGGCAGATGATCTCCGCTTCCTGCCCGCGTTTGCTCGGTGGCCGATGCAGCGAGAGGCTCTGCCCGATACGGGCAGGTACGCTAAGCCGTGCGTTCGGCGAGAGTTGTGAAAGTGTCCCCGACAGGAGTCGAACCTGTGACCTTCAGTTTAGGAACTCAAAAAAACGGGACTCGCACAACCTCTTGAAAGCCTGGTTTTTATCAGGCGAACGGGCAGTTTCGCATTCTTGGGAGACCATATCAAGCGAGCGCAATTCCACTCAAAAATGCAGGGTATTTCCGCCGGTCCGAAGGCGCATGGTGGTAGAAAGTGGTAGACGGAATGCCGGCCTTTGAACCGCACGGATTCCTTTGCGTACCAAGCTTGCTGAGGCTGCAGTCGAGAACCGTGAATCGGTCTGAAGTCGTCTCGCCATCGAACACGTGGTGGACTTGGAGACCGGCGCGATTCTCCCGGCCGACGCTGGAGTCGAGTCTTCGGACAGCCTAGGCGCACCTGAAGGAACGGGGAAGGTACTGGTCATTGAAGAAGTGGCGGCGGACAAGGGGTACCACAAGGGAAGGGCGATCCAGGCGTGCGACGTGCTTAACGGCTTGGGGATCCGGACGTACGTTCCGGAGTCCGTGTCGAATCCGAAGAGGCGATTGCTCGCACCCCAAGCATTTCAGAAGTCGACATTCACTCGCAGGCCCAGGATCAGCGTGGTGTCCAGTCCGTCCCGAAAAGGTGTGATCGCCTGGAGATCCGGTGTCACCTGGCACCACGGCGTCAAAGCGAAGTTGTAGTAGAGTTCGAGTCCGTGCTCGTCCCGCAGGGGAAGCAGCGCCGGCGCCAGATTCTTCAGCGGCTCGCTCACCCCGATGTAGAAGCAGGCGATTCCAAAGGTGTCGGCGGTCCGCCGGGGGAGAAGGCTTGTTCCGCTGATCCCCGCACTGGCAAACCAGCGGACCGGACTGGGATTGCTGTCCGCGAGTCCGATGTTCCCGAACACTCCCCAGCCGCGGTCCGGGTCGTCCGGCAAGACGACCAGCAGTTGGTCGAAGCCATACGCGATTGAACAGGAGCCGGCTCTTTGCGGCAGGGCGATGACCAGCCCTTCGATCGGGTCGAGGTAGGCGGACGGAGTGAGACTGGTGTACTTGCCGGTGCTGTACGTTCCGTAGATCCCGTGATGGCCGCGGCGGTCGAAGAACTCTGTCGGGAGAGTGAACTCGCCGTAGATCGTGACCCCGTTGCTGAAGAACGATTCGAAGCCGCTGGTCGTCGGAGTGTCGTTCGTGTCGAAGACTGTGACCGAGAGGATTGTTTCCTCCCCCTGGACAAACTCGAAGCCGGCCCCGAATGTCGAGTAAGGAACCGTCCGGGCCAGGATAGGGTTGTACAGCAGGGCAGTATTCAGAAACCCCGTCAGGCTTCCTGCCCCGGTAATCGGCTGCGGAGAGTCGTCGAACGTGTTGATTTTGCCGCCGAACACCAGGAGGTTCCCGGTGAGGGCCTGCGTGAAGGTGACGCCGGTCAGGGCGGTCACAGGTCCCTCGGCCATGGGGAGCGACATCAGCAGGTTCGGCGGCGCCAGGGTGCCGCCGATCGAGCTGACCGTTTCGCCGTAGCGGGTCTCGCCGTGCAGCGCGACTGAGGCACCGTTCCAAAGCCCCAGTTTCTCCGCGTCGAGGTTCAGGAAGTAGTCGTTGCGGCCTCCATACAGGAACGCCTGACGCTGACCTCCTCGTGCGACCCCCTGGTAGTACTGCGTCGTGCTGACATCGAGCTGGACTCCCGACTCGACCAGCCCGGTTCGCAGGCCTTCCCAGTCGCCAGACAGCCGGGAACGCTCAAAGAGCGGGCCTCCGAACGAGGGCTCATCGGAAGCGGATTCGTCCGCAGGAACCTCTTCGTCATGGGAGGGAGCGGGGGATTGTCCTTCGGCCGCGGAAGACAACGCGGGGACGGATTCACGCGGCTCATCAAGAGGCGTCTGGGCGTGCGTCAGGCCTGCTGAAAGAGGGATGACCAGGAGCCACAATGCCGCACGGGCGCAGCCGCGAAAGGCCTCATGCGGCGGCCGGCTCCCGAGCACGCTCAGCATGGTGCATCCAATGCGATCCCCGCGCAGCGCCAACCGGCGCACAATCGACTATCGTTATTATCGGCAATGTCGGCAGGCTCGCTTGAGCAGACGTGGCGTCGGCTGAACAAACTGTCGGCGGGGCGGCTGCGAACGGGTGGTCGCGGGCGGGCGACAGAGGGAGAGAGGTCACCTGGTGGACCGTTGTCGATGAATTCACTCCTCAAAGTGCTCCGCCAGAACCCATTGTTCTGGCTGCTGGCGTTCGTTCCCATCGTGTTTGCCGTGGCTGAACTGAAGCCCGAGGCCCATACGCTCCTGTTCGTCCTGTCGGTGCTGGCCATCGTGCCGCTGGCGGCGATGCTCAGCCATGCGACGGAATCGGTCGCGGCCCGGACCGGCGATGCGGTCGGCGGATTACTCAATGCCACGCTGGGGAACCTTACGGAACTGGTCATCGCCCTGGCCGCGCTGCGGACCGGTCAGTACATGCTCGTGAAAGCCTCGATCGCGGGTGCGATCGTCACCAACTCCCTCTTCATGCTTGGCCTATCGTTCCTGCTGGGTGGGCTCAAGTACCACGTCCAGGAGTTCAACCGGACCAGCGCCCGGATCCAGGCCGGACTGCTGTTCCTGGCGACCGTCGCGCTCCTGATGCCTTCGGCGATTGCCCAGGCAGACTCCGCTCAGGCAGGACTGAGCCAGCGGCTCAGCCTGGGTCTGGCCTGCCTGCTGATCGCCGCGTACGCCCTCGGAATGCTCTTCTCCCTCAAGACCCATCGCGAGTTGTTCGCCAGCGATGAGTCGAGTCCGCAGGAGGAGGGACATCCCACTTGGCCGATCCGGGTGGCGGTCACCATGCTGGTGGTCGTGACCGTGCTGGTGGCGCTCGTCAGTGAAGTCTTCGTCGAATCGGTGCAAAAGGCGGCGGAGTCGTTCGGGATGACGCCCGCGTTCGTCGGCTTCGTGGTCGTCTCTCTCGTGGGCGCGGCCGCGGAAATGGCTTCAGCCTTCTCGGCGGCCCGCAAGAACCGTCTCAGCCTGAGTGTCGGTATTGCGCTCGGCAGCGCATCGCAGATCGCACTGTTCGTCGCGCCGGTGCTGGTCCTCCTGAGCTATGTGCTCGGCCCCGTTCCGATGGACCTTCAGTTCTGGCCGGGGGCGGTGGTGATGATCCTGATCGCCACCCTCACGGCGACGCTGGTCACCAACGCCGGAACATCCGCCTGGTTCACCGGCGTGCTCGTTCTGACGGTCTACCTCATCTTCGCCATGACCCTCTACCTGTTGCCGCCGAGACTTTCGTGAATGAGTCATCACCGCAAGCAGGGTCCCTCTCTGTGAACGCCACGCCTGAAGAGCCCGGTCCCGGCTGGCGGGTCCTCGACCCGAGCGAACGGGTGGCTGAGGTGCTGTTCGGGCTGATCATGGTCCTGACGCTGACCGGTACGCTCAGCGTGGCGGAAGCCGGAAAGGCCGAAGTCCGAACCATGCTGCTGGCGGCCCTGGGGTGCAACATTGCCTGGGGGATCATCGACGGCGTGCTGTACCTGATGGGCCGGCTGTCCGAGGTCCGCCGCGCCCAGAAGATCTTCCGGTTGGTCCAGGGGAGCGATCTGCCGCTGGCCCGGCAGGCGATCACCGAAGCCCTCCCCCCGATCGTGACCTCGGTCCTGCAACCGGAGGAAGTGGAGTCGCTGCGCCAGCGCCTCGCACACTTGCCAGAACGTCCCGGTCCGACGGGCCTCAAGGCGAGAGACTGGATCGGAGCGCTGGCTGTCTTCCTCCTGGTGTTCCTGTCGACGTTTCCGGTCGCGATCCCGTTCCTCGTGATCGATCGGGTCGGGCCCGCGCTGCGCGTCTCCAACCTCATCGCAATCGGGATGCTGTTTCTGACGGGGGCCGCCTACGGCAAATGCATCGACCGCAATGTCTGGCTCATCGGCCTCGCGATGGTCGCCCTGGGAAGCCTGATGGTCGGAGTGACGATCGCCTGCGGCGGCTGACGAGCATGACCCAGGGTGACATGCAGGCGGACACCGTACCGACTCACGGAACTCGTGTAATCAGCGACCATCTCCTCACGGGGCGTCGCGACAGGCAGCTCGGTGGGCGAGTCATCGGGCGGAAGCCCGTCGTACAGCGGGGCGACCTTTCGGCTCTCCAGCGAATCCCAAAACGCATCGCGGCGAGACGTTGCGATCGAGCGGAACGCGTGATCGCGTGCGACTAAGAGAGATTCATCGCCAGATATTCGCGGGCGTGCAGCACGTAGTTATTGGCCGATACCGGAATGAAGGCGATTTCTTCGGGCGTGAGCTTGCGGAAGAATTTCGCGGGGTTTCCCGCCCAGATTTCACCTGCCGGGATGCGCTTGCCAGGGGTGACTAGCGCACCGGCTGCAACCCAGCCGCCTGATTCGACGAACACGCCGTCCATGAGTGTGGCGCGCATGCCGATGAAGCTGTCATCTTCGACGGTGCAGGCGTGGAGGAGTGCGGAGTGACCCACCGTCACGTTGCTCCCGATATGGGTCGGGCCGGTTTTGCGAGTGACGTGGATCACCGTGCCGTCCTGAATGTTGGTGCGTTCGCCGATGCGGATGATGTTGACATCGCCGCGCATCGAGCAGCCGAACCAGATGCCCGAATCCGCCCCGATATGCACATCGCCCAGCACGGCCGTGCCAGGGGCGATGAAGGCAAGCGGGGAAATGACAGGCGACACGCCACCGGGTGCGTATTCGCCGATGTAGGAATGGATGAGGGGTTTCATAGGGCTCCTTGTCATACCCGCCCTTGATGCGAATTTCGACCACGATGTGCCATTTCCGGCCTGGGATTGTCCCATCGCCATCAGGCATCTGCATCAGGCCAGAGGCCGCAGCACCAGCGGGCCGGATGAGGCGAAAGCCGTTCCTCGGTTACGAGAACCGGAGCGAAGCGGAGTCAGGAGGCTCGCGACCGGCTTTGCCGGAGGTGTCAGCGAGGCGTCAGATGGAATAGGACGCGGAGTTGGAGTAGAACGATCAGAACTTCAGGCAGGCAACGCAGTCTTCAGGGGCCAGGACATGACAGAGCTATCGGGGCAGGGGCGGGCAATCCTCGGCGAACTGGTCAAGCACATGAAGACCCGCAAGGTGATTTCCGGAGATCCGAGAACCTACACCTTCTACCAGACGGTGCATGATGATTTGCGACTGGAGATGCGCGGTGACGGCTTGCCCAATTGGTGAACGTCGTCCGTGAGGGGCAAGCCAATCTGGTATCCGGGAGCAGATGTTCTCTGTGTCCTCTGTGGCAAAGAATAGTCTTGGAGTCGCCTCATGTGATCAGCGCCTCAAGGCCGCGAGCGACCTCCTCGATCAGAGTCTCCAGAGCTCCGGGAGCTGTGGCGGCGATGACTTCCTGATAGA
>JAEYWB010000506.1 GCA_023429275.1 Planctomycetota bacterium | reverse complement strand
CGAAGCACCGACCCTCGCCGCAAGGGGGCGAAGGCGGGAGACATCACCGATGGCTTCAGCAACACGCTGATGTACTACGAATGCGCTGGTTCGCCTGGCCTCTATGTTCTGGGGCAACGGCTCAGCGGATCGACGGGCATCGCCTGGGCCGGTGCCGGCGATGGCGTCAAGATGCGGGCGTATCGGTCAGACAACCTGACCGCTTCCACCAGCCCCACGAACAGCGGGCGGGGGGACATGGGAACACCTGAGGTTCCCATCACTGCCGCCGACCCGAGCCGTCCCTCGGCCTGGGAGGCGACGAAGATCGATGGCGGATACAGCTTCATCAATCATACGAACTCCGGGCAGCCTTACAGCTTCCACGTCGGAGGAGTGAACATCAGCCTCTGCGACGGGTCCGCGCACTTCCTGAGCGACGGCGTCAATGCGGATGTGTTCCTGAACCTGCTGCTGCGGGACGACGGGCAGAAGCTGGAATCCTTCTGACGCGTGCCCGGCCGCGGACGGATCGACTCGCCGCTCAGCCAGCCGCTGGGCCATTCCCGGGTAAGCCGATTGCGGCAGGCATGCACCGAAGGTGGGGCACGTTCCTCCGATTCTTCGACCGTCGGTTTCCAGCCCTCCAGCCCTCCAGATTGAGCAGGCCCGGAAACGACGGATCCTGCAGAGCCCTCTTTTTTCGCCATTGCCGTCATGACACCTCCCGAACTGCAGACCCCCGACTCCCCCTTCACGCGGCAGGCTGTCCCCGCCGGGCCGCGGGGTGACGGGCCGGACTCGGATACGTTCCTTGGCCGCCCGGGGCGAAGCCCTCTGGTGCGCGGCCTCCTGCACCTGACCCGCCGAGCCCACCTGTACGCCGGGTTGCTGCTGGTGCCGTGGGTCTTTCTCTATGGAGTCACCGGGTTTCTTTTCAATCATCCGACCCTCTGGCCGGATCGAGGGACGTTGTCGTTCGGTCCCGCGGAGATCCGCGAGACCTCGCTCGACAGATTGCCCTCCGCTGGAGCTTTGGCGCGGGAGGTTGTCGAGCAGTTGCATCAGAGCGGGCAGACAGAGGTCCAGCTTGCGGATCGTCCCGAACCGAGGTTCGGCCGCGGAGCCTTTGTCGCCTCGGCACGGGATGCCGGGGGGACGACCTACTCCATCTCGATTCAGCCAAATGGGTCCGGCACTCTCCGCGAGGCAGCCCCTGCGTCCGGAAGTGCCGGACGCGTCGGCGAAGGGCCACGTGGTGGCGAAGGACCACGTGGCGGAGGCCCACGTGACGGAGGACGGGGCCTGGGCCGGACTCCGGGCAATGAGGAGGGAGCACGCGGTTCACGGGCCGGCGCCCCTTTCGATGTCCCCCGGGGAATGCGACTCGCCACTCAGCCCCATCTCCTCATCGAACAGGATCTGCCGATGGTCCTGTCCCGGCTCGGACTGCGGGACCCCGTCGTCACGGATGTGCGGATGAATCCGCTCTCGATGACTCTTGTCTCCGGCGACGGGAAGTGGACGACGGAGTTCAACGCCGAAGCCGGTTCGGTCTCCAGCCGCCCGGCCGACTCACAGACCGGCCAGGAGATGAGCTTCAAGCGGTTCCTGCTTCGCCTTCACACGCTCCATCATTACCCCGACGACATGAGCATGCGATGGGTCTGGGCGGTCCTGGTCGACGCGACCTCGCTCGTGATGGTCTTCTGGGGGATCTCCGGAATCGTGATGTGGTGGCAGATCAAACGGACCCGCCTCCTGGGGGGAGCCTGCCTTCTTTTCAGCACGCTGGCCGCCCTCTGGATCGGCATCGGTATGCACGAAATCCTCGCAAACTCCCCGCGATAGCCTGAACTGCGCCGTGATCCAGGTGCCTGTCGGGGGCCCGGATTGCGCAAGGGACACTCCCTCGAATGGGAAAGCGTCAGGCAGGGCGGGATTCGCGGCAGACATCGGCGCATGGCACGCCCCTTGAACCGCCTGGACGGCCGTGCGACGGAGCGGTGGGGCTTCAGTCCAGGTTGAGCTTCACGTCGACCCAGGTCTTTCGCACGTCGGACTCGAGGACCGCGTCCGCGACCGACTGCGCGAGGGCTCCGTGGTCGAAGCCCGGGATGGCGGGACGGTCCTCGACGATCGCCGACGTCAGCTCGTAAACGAGGTCGTACCGGAAGACCGTACTCGGGACACCTTCCTTGGGATTCCGTGGGCTGCCGGGCACGACCAGGAATTCCTTCGGGACGGGAATCTGCTGCATCGACTGGCCGTGATGGCCGACGAGGATCGTGTTGGGCTCCGTCAGGCGGTAGACCGCCGAGCCCTCGGAGCCGTTCACCTCGGCCCATTCCCATCCGAAGCCGTTGTTGTAGTGCCCCTTCATGACGGTGCTCCCTTCCCAGACGCCGACGGCGCCGCCGCGGAAGCGGCCGATGAGGGCCGACCAGTCGTCGACCTCCGAGGGGGGGCAGGACTGGCCGTCGGCGGTCTTGTCGCGCGGGCAGTACTGGGCGACCGCGCCGCAGATCGACTCGATCGGTCCCATCAGCTCCATCGCGAAGTCGATGCGGTGAATCGTCATGTCGAACAGGTCACCGGCGCCGGCCCGCTTCTTGTACTGCCGCCATCCCCAGCTCGTCTCGGGAAGGTCGAGGAACCGCTGGCTGCGGAAGTGCCGCGGCGTGCCGAGGTCCCCCGTGTGGACGAGGTGGCTCAGGTAGCGCATCGACGGGGCGAAACGGTACGTGAAGGCGGTCATGTGCTTCACGTTGTTCTTCTTCGCCGCCCGGTACATCTCGGCGGACTCGGAGAAGTTCAGCCCCAGGGGCTTTTCGCACATGATGTGCTTGCCGCCGTTGGCGCAGGCGATCGCGATATCTTTGTGCGTGTCGTTCGGCGTGGCGATGATGACCGCGTCGACGCCCGGATCGGCGGCGATCTCCTGGTACTGCGTCGTCAGCTTGCTGATCCCCCAGTCGCTCTTCCGCTGGTTCAGCAGGGCCTCGTTCGGGTCGCAGACGGCGACGAGCTCGGCCCGGGGATCGAGGCGGATGCCGGGGACGTGGTGGTAATCGGAAACGGCGCCGGCGCCGATGATGGCATAACGAACGGGCATGAGGAGCGATCTCGCAGTGAATCGGAAAGTCGTCGCGGATCGTAAGTTGCCGGACTGGCGACGTTCAACGCCACACGACGGCGTGCTGTTGATTTCGGTCCATCCGCTCGTTCGTGCTGGGACGTCCCTGAGCGGTCCGCAATCAGTTCTCAGCGTGATGCTGACGGCCGGATGCCGACCGCTCCCGGCGTGGAGAGTTCGAAGGACCACCATCGAGCGGATGGACCCCGTCGATTTCGATGCCTCCGCTCGCTGGCCGAACGGTCTTCGGCGAGTCGACCCCGGCATGGTTCCGCGGAATGCTCTATGCTGTCCGGACGACTGAAGGAGATGTCGATGGGTCCGCGCATTCTCATGACCGACTGTCCGTGGGGGAACTCGGACGTCGAGCGGGAGGTCCTCCGGCCGCTCGAGGCCGAGATCATCGAGGCTCCCGAAACTGACGAAGCGACGCTGGCCGAGCTCGCGCGCGACGTCGATGCGATCGCCACCTGCTGGGCAAAAGTGACCGAACCGGTCATCGACGCCGCCACCCGTTGCCGGATCATCTGCCGGATGGGGATCGGCCTCGACAACATCGCCATCCCGGCGGCGACCACCCGGGGGATCCCGGTCACCAATGTCCCGGACTACTGCGTCGAGGAAGTGGCCGACCACGCCCTCGCGCTGCTGCTGGCCTTCGCCCGGAACATCGGGTTCTTTCACCTCCGGTCGAAGCAGGGGGAATACAACCTGCCGGCCGGCCCGCCGATGCGACGGCTCCGCGGGAAGACGCTCGGCCTGTTCGGACTCGGGCGGATCGGACGCCGGGTCGCCGAGAAGGCCCGGGGACTCGGACTCGACGTGATCGCTCACACCGCATCGGGAAGCGATCACGGGACCGGCTGCCCGATGGTCTCCTTCGACGAGCTCCTCGCGCGGAGCGACTTCGTCTCGATCCACGCCCCGCTCACATCGGCCACGCGCCACATCTTCGATGCGGCGGCGCTGGCGAAGATGAAGTCGACAGCCGTCCTCCTCAACACGTCACGCGGCCCGTTGATTGATCCCGAAGCGCTCCGGGGGGCGATTGAAGCGGGCCGGCTCGGCGGGGCGGGGCTCGATGTCTTCGAGCCGGAGCCTCCCGACCTGGCGGATCCGCTCTATCGGAACGAGCGGGTCATCGTCACGCCGCACGCCGCATTCGTGTCGGAGGAA
>JAEYWB010000486.1 GCA_023429275.1 Planctomycetota bacterium | reverse complement strand
GGTTATACGGTGCGACGTCCCACAGCGTGACGTACTGGCCGGTCGCCAGGTTGTAGCTGTACCGGCCGAAGCGGACGTCGCGGGCTCCGTTGACGAAGACGGAGGTCCGACCTCCAGCCCGGTTCTGCCCGGCGACGTCGATCGCCGCCTGGATCGCCTTCGCACGGGCCGTTGAACTGCTGGTCGAGGAGGCGCTCGTCTGGTCGCCAAGCTCGAGGGCTCCCGCGAGGGCGGCCGCGTCGGCGGCGTTCTGTAGCTCCGTCCGCGTCAGCGAGACGTAGCTGAGGTCGACGACGAACGCCGTGAACGCGAGGGCGACAACGAGCACGACCGACGACAGAACGAGGATGCTGCCGCGGCGGCGATGGCGGCGGAGGCGGATCAGGGTTTTCATGGAACAATCACCGGGGAAGAAGCCGGAGAAGAAGGGGACAGACCGGATGTCGCCGTGGGCCGGCCATCAGCGGACATCCCGGATCCGCTCGTCGGTCGCGACCACCTCGCCCGCGGCGTTGAGCATGCGGACCCGGTTCCGCTGGAACTTCTGCACGTGGTTCGCGCCGTAGGTCACCTTGGAATGACGGACCGAGTTGTCGAGACTCATCCCGTCGAGGCTCCTGAGAGAGGTCTGAACCTGGATCCGCAGGGCGTTCTCGTCGCCGAAGATCCCGAACGCCTTCGAGCGTCCGTCGATGACCGACATCGTCAGGTTGCCGTTCTCGATCTCGGTGACCGTCGTGAAGGTCACCGTTTCGCCCGCCGTGGAGAACTCGGCCGGGGCCTTCTGCCGCTTGTACCCCTTGAGCGTGTCGCCCGACCAGTACTGAAGCTGCATCCCCCCTTCTCCGAAGGACTGAAGTGTGCCGTGATTGAGCTCGAACACCGCGTGCGCCCCCACCTCCGGATCGGAAGGGCCGAAGACGGTCACGATCTGCGGCATGTCGAGAAAGGGGTCGGGAGTGCCGATCTGCACCTCCCAGTCTTCCTCAACGCGGACGACCGTGCTGTCGGCGCTGAAGCACATTCCGCCCCCGCCGAGGAGCACCAGGAGAGCCGCCGCTATGTGGAGACGCACTGACATCGTCAAACTCCCGATCGAGCTGTGACAGAGGGATTCGTACAACCCGTCGACAGCCTGCCGTCGACGGCTTTCCGGACACCGCAACCCGCTCCCTGGCTTTCGCCAGGGCTCGGGGCCGCCGGCGTGCCACATACGAGAGAGGCCGTCCTCGGTCTCCCGTCAGGTCACCAGGCGGCCCAAAAAAAGCAACCGATCAGGGAAGACCGGCACAAGACCGTAGGTCACGTTTTCGGGTCCGTCAAACGGATTCTGCCGAGTCCGGGAAAACCCTTGGCGCCGTTGTCGCCGGGCCTCAAGAGACGTCGCGATGCCGCCTCACGGCTGGTGGCCGGCCGCAACAAAGTGCAGAGAGCGTTGGCGTTCGGCCACAGCGCGATTGGCCCGCTGGTGCGGCCACCTGCCGTCCGCCCGACGAACAAAAAAAGCTCCGCGAAACCGAAGTCTCGCGGAGCTTATCAGCAGACTGTCGCATTCAGGCGATCACGTCGCTTCGGCTCCAACCGTGGCGACCTCGGCGGTATCCCCCTCCTGGCCATCCTCGACGCTGCCGACGAAGTCGAACTGCTTCTCTTCGCCGACTTCGCGGACGTTGACGGTGATCAGGTTCTTCCCCTGGAAGACGCCGCGGAGCAGCTCTTCCGAGAGCGGATCCTCGACGTACATCTCGATCGCCCGACGGAGCGGACGGGCACCGTAGTCGGCGTGACCCCGCTCGCCGCCACCTTCGGCGTTCGCCTTTTCGATGACGAGCTGCTTCGCCGCGTCCGAGAGCCGCAGCGTCAGGCCGCGTTCCTTGAGGCGGTTGCGGACCTTCGAAAGCTCGATATCGATGACGTGCTTCATGTCCTCTTCGGTCAGCTTGTGGAAGACGACAATCTCGTCGAGACGGCCGATGAACTCGGGCTTGAACACCCGGCTGATCTCGGCCATCACGTTCGTCTTCATCTTGTCGTGCGACTGCGCCTCATTCTGCGACATGTCGAAGCCGAGCGACTTGGCGTTGATCGCCTTCGCACCGACGTTCGTCGTCATGATGAGGATCACGTTCTTGAAGTCGACCTTCCGGCCGAACGAGTCGGTCAGGCGGCCTTCTTCCATGATCTGCAGCAGCATGTTGTAGACGTCCGGGTGTGCCTTCTCGATTTCGTCGAGCAGGACCACCGCGTACGGCCGGCGGCGGATCTTCTCCGTCAGCTGGCCACCCTCTTCGTAACCGACGTATCCCGGCGGGGCACCGATGAGGCGGCTGACGTTGTGCCGCTCCTGGTACTCGCTCATGTCGATCTGGATGAGGGCCTCTTCGTCGCCGAACATGAACTCGGCGAGCGTCTTCGCGAGCAGCGTCTTCCCGACCCCGGTCGGCCCGGAGAACAGGAAGGCCGCCATCGGCCGCTTCGGATCCTTCAGGCCAGCCCGGGCGCGGCGAACGGCTTTGCAGACGTTCTTGATCGCTTCGTCCTGGCTGACGACCCGCTTGTGGAGCTCCTTTTCCATCTCCAGCAGGCGGACGGTGTCTTCGCTCGACATCCGCGTCAGCGGAACGCCGGTCATCTTGGCGACGACTTCCGCGATGACCTCGGCGTCGACGACGCCGTCGGTCTCCTTGGACTTCTGCCGCCACTCGCGGTTGATGTTTTCCTTCTTCTTCTTGAGCTTGTCGGCCTGATCGCGCAGCGCCGCCGCCTTCTCGAAGTCCTGGCTGGCGACCGCCTCTTCCTTCTGGGCGTTGAGGCGTTCGACCTCTTCTTCCAGGTCCTTGAGGTCGGGCGGACGGACCATCGACTTCAGGCGGATGCGGGCACCCGCTTCGTCGATGACGTCAATCGCCTTGTCCGGCAGGCAGCGGCCGGTGATGTACCGGTTCGACAGCTCGACCGCCTTCTCGAGGGCGTCGTCCGTGTACTGGACGCGGTGGTGGCTCTCGTAGCGATCCTTGAGACCCTTGAGGATCTCGACCGCCTGGTCCTTGCTCGGTGGATCGACCATCACCATCTGGAAGCGGCGTTCGAGAGCGCCATCCTTCTCGATGTACTTGCGGTACTCGTCGAGAGTCGTCGCCCCGATGCACTGCATCTCGCCGCGGGAGAGGGCCGGCTTGAGGACGTTCGAGGCGTCGATCGCCCCTTCGGCCCCGCCCGCTCCGACCAGCGTATGAAGCTCGTCGATGAACAGGATGATGTTCTTCGCCCGGCGGACTTCGTTCATCACCGCCTTGATGCGCTCTTCGAACTGGCCGCGGTACTTGGTTCCGGCGACCATCATGGCGAGGTCGAGCACGACGATCCGGCGATCCCGAAGGATTTCCGGCACGTTGCTGTCGACGACCATCTGGGCGAACCCTTCGACGATCGCGGTCTTCCCGACCCCCGCTTCGCCCAGGAGAACCGGGTTGTTCTTCTGGCGGCGGCAGAGGATCTGCACCACGCGCTCGATCTCGTTCTTGCGGCCGATGACCGGGTCGAGCTGGCCTTCCTTCGCCAGTTCGGTCAGGTCGCGCCCGAACGAGTCCAGCGCCGGGGTCTTGCTCTTGCCCTTGGACGTCTTGGCTTCCTGTGCCGGGGTCTCTTCGTTTTCCAC
>JAEYWB010000457.1 GCA_023429275.1 Planctomycetota bacterium | reverse complement strand
CGCGGCCTTAAGCCACGCCGGCCCCCCGCCGCTTGCGGCCAGGGACGCCCCGTCGCTCCGTAGTGCGGCCTTCCAGCCCGCACCCGCTGAGGCGGCAAACGTCCAGCACACGACCCGTGGGGCGATCATTGCCCACCGCGGACAAGGCGCTGTCTCTCGGTCAGCTTTCGCCAACCGACCAGGCTGCATCCTGGTACTTCTTCCGGAACACCTCCTCGCGCAAGATCAGTCCGCAGCCCGGCGTGTCAGGGACCGACATCTTTCCTTCCTTCATCACGAACCCTGACGAGTCGAACAGGTCGCTCGTGCTCCGGTCCTCTTCGGCCATCAGGAAGTTGGGAATCCCCCGGGCGAGGACCAGCTGCATGTAGAGACCGAGGTGGGATCCCCAGTTGTGCGGGGCCAGCTTGATGGAAGGTTTCGCGGCCGCCTTCCGGGAGAGCTCCCACTGCAGCGTGAGTCCCAGCGCCCGGATATCGGGCTGCAGCACGTCGAGCGCATCCTGCTCGATGTACTGATCGAAATGTCTGACTTCCGACGCACTCTCGCCGTCGGCCACGAGCGTCTTCCATCCCTTGCCGCGGAGGTAGTCCTTGAGGTCGAGATCCTGTGAGACGACCTCGGGGAACATCTCTTCGACGAAGAAGAGATCATCCCCGACCGCGTCGAGCCACCTCTTCGTGCCGTCGAGGTCGAAGCCATTGTTGCCGTCGACCATCAGCTTGACCTCCTTGCCGACAAGCTTGCGGATCGACTGCACGACCTCCACGTCGCGCTGGAAGCCGGCCCTGGCCTCCATCCATTTGTGACCGCGGCCGACCTTGATCTTGAAGGCCTTGTGTCCGGCCGCGAGGCCCATCTCCACCTCCTCGAGGATCCGGGCGACTCCTTTCCCCTCGTACTCGGGGAGGATGTCGTTGAAGTAGATGCTCCCGTCGTAGACCGGCACCCACTCCGGCCCGGCGCCGCCGAGGAGCTTCCACGCAGGAACGCCGAGAGCCTTGCCGACCAGGTCATAGAGGGCGTGATCCGACCTTCCGAGCGGGCTGACGACCCCGATCCCCGGCTTCCAGCAGTCGGCCAGGGTCAGGCCGATCAGCTTCCGCGCGGCCTCCTGGTTGACGCTGCCGTGGCCGATCCCTTCGATCCCCTGGTCAGTCGCGATCCGCAGGACGTTGTCCGAGGTCTCACTTCCATGAACGTCCTTGTGCGAGTTCTTGCCAACCAGTTTCGGCCGCGGACAGACATGCCGGAATCCGGTGACCTTCGTGATCCTGATCTTCTTGAGACTGTCGAGATCGGCGGCTGCGGCGGGTGACGTCGCGAGAGGGAGTGATGCGGCCGCGACCGACGCGGCGGAGGCCAGGAAGAAGTCACGACGGTTCATGAGCGCTCCTTTGAAGGAAGAACATCGTCGAGCAGAGTATGCCGCCCCGGCGCCTTCGCAGGAAAGCCGTCGGGCTTCCCCGGGACTGTCAGGCGACTCTGGGGGCCTTGACGTGGGAACCGGACCTGCCGGGTCGGTTTGACCTCATCTGCCGAGTACGGCACAACTGGAGGTGTGATGCCGTCTTGTTCCCTTCGGGATCTCCCATGAATCTTCGTCGCGCCCCGATTGTCGGATGTCTCTGTGCTGCGCTCGCCCTGATGGCGGATGCCTCGCGCCTCGCCGCTGGTGACGAACCGGCACCGTCGTCAGTCCCGGCGAAGGAAGAGAAACGCCCCGGTGCAAGGGAGGGGAGGCCGCTCAAGATCGGTTCGGTCCGTTGCTCGCGGATCCTCTACCTGGGCAATTCGATCACGCTGCACGGGCCCGCCCCGCACATCGGCTGGACCGTCAACTGGGGAATGGCCGCTTCCGCGGCAGAGAACGACTACGTCCACCTTCTCACGAAGCGGATCGCGGCGGCGGCGGGGGGCGACCCGGAAATCCGCGTGCGGAACATCGCGGACTTCGAGCGGAATCACGAGAAGTACGACATCGCGACCTCGCTCAAGGAGGAGCTCGCCTTCGGGCCGGACCTCGTGATCCTGGCGATCGGCGAGAACGTCCCCGCACTCAAGGATGCCGAGGCTCGGGAGCGATTCGGAAAGGCCGTCCGGAGTCTCCTTCGCACGCTGAACGGGAACGGAGGCCCGACGATCGTCGTCCGGAGCAGCTTCTGGGCGAACCCGGCGAAGGACGACCTCCTGGAGGCGGCTGCGAAGGAGGCGAAGGCGACGTTCGTCGACATCCGCCGGCTCGGATCCGATCCTACGATGTCAGCGCGGTCGGAGCGGAAGATCGAACACGACGGCGTCGCGGCTCATCCCGGTGACAAAGGGATGGAGGCGATCGCGGACGCGATCTGGAAAGGACTCGAATCGCGGGCCGGTATCAGACTCGACGGACCGGAAGTGAGAAAGGTCAAGGTCTGACCGCACCCCGGCAGACGCCTCACCGCTCCCCCTTCGAAACGGAGCGGGCCTTGACCGGTGCCTCCGTGTCCGGTGAGTAGCCATTGACCGTAAAGGTCAGCTTCTCCTTCGTCCCCTCGATCGACTTCTTCGCCAGGACCTTCCCGCCGCAGACGACCGA
>JAEYWB010000433.1 GCA_023429275.1 Planctomycetota bacterium | reverse complement strand
GGCGAAACGTTCGGGAACCGCGTGCGAAGGGGGCGGCGATCCGGTACGCTGAAATCCTTCGGCCGGCCCTCCTGCTTCGGGGACTCCTATGTCTCGCCTCTTCTCTCACGAGCCACTTCTGGTTCTCATCGCCGCAACCGGCATGGAAGCGGTCGGAGCGGACGCGCCGAAGACCCTCACGGTCCAGCCCGCTCCCTTCCGCGTCGAGGCGACGGTCGACGGCGTCTTCGAGCCTCTCGATCAGGAGGAACTGCTGCTCGACCCCGAAGAGTGGGAGAAGTTCGTCGTCGAAAAGGCGCTCCCGGCCGGCTCGGTGGTGAAAGAGGGGGACGAAATCCTGTGGCTCGCCACGAAAGACTTCGAACGAGCCTTTCGCGAGACCGAACTGCAACTCGCGCTCAGCCGGCTGGCGATCGAGGTCGCCCAGGTGGAGCTTGCCGCGCTCGACAAGACGCTCCCGCTCGATGTGGCCGATGCCGAACAGGCGAAGAAGCAGTCCGACGAGGACTGGGACTTCTTCAACGAGGTGGGGGAAAAACTCGAACGCCGGATGGCGGACATCAGCCTGCAGATGAGCAAGCAGTCGATGGAGGGGGCTCTCGAGGAGCTCAACCAGCTCGAGAAGATGTACAAGGCGGATGACCTCACGGAGGAGACGGAGGAGATCATCCTCAAGCGGGCCCGTGCCGATGCGGAGCGATCGAAAGCCTTTTTCGAGCAGGCGACGATCCAGCACGACCGTCGGCTGAACATTCAGATGCCGCGAGACCGCCGCTCGAAGGAGGAGTCCGTCGCCCGGGCGAACGTGACGTACGAGAAACAGAAGATCGCCCTTCCCGCGCAGCTCCAGCAGAAGAAGCTGGAGATGGAGAAGCTCCGCCACACTCACCACAGCCTCGAAGAGAAGCTCGGCAAGCTGAGGCACGACCGTGAGCTGTTGACCCTCAAAAGCCCAGTCGCCGGGACGCTCTATTACGGAGAGAACGAGAAGGGGAAGTGGATCACGACCGAAGTGATCACGAAGATGCTCCGCAAGGGGTCTCCGGTCGCTGTCCGCCAGGTCCTGTTCACCATCGTCTCCGGCCCCCGCCTCGCGGTTCGGGCCGAAGTGCCGGAGAAAGACCTGCGGAACTTCGCCCGCGAGACCGTGGCGGTCGTGAAGCCGACCCTCGCACCGGATGAGCGACTCAATGCAAAGGTGATCCGGTCGAACCTCACCCCGGTCCGCGACGGGATCTACGGTGTCGAGCTCGAGCTCGAGAAGCCGGAGGCGGAATCGCTTCGCGGGGGCATGACTTGCAAAGTGACGGTCGCCGTCGTCGATCAGAAAGACGCGATCGCCGTTCCGACGAGTGCGGTCTTCTCCGACGAGGACCGCCCCGACCGGAAGTGGGTCGCGGTCTCGACGGGTGAAGGCATGAAGCCGGAAAAGCGGGACGTGGAAACTGGACCGGCAAGCGCCAGCCGGACGCTGATTCGCAGCGGGCTCAAGGCGGGTGAAACAATTCTGTTGACGAAGCCGGAATAGCGCGGCGGTCGACGAGATAACGAGAGATTCGAACGATGTCTGTCACGATGTTTCGCGCCCGGGTCGGCGTTCTGGCGATGGCCCTGCTCGGCCTTTTTGCAGGGCCTGGTTTCGCCCAGTCGAACAAGACCGCGAAGGCAAGCCGCCCCGCCGCCGCGTCCGGGGGACCGCAGGTCTACACCTCGGCGAATTTTCAGGTCATGACCGACCTCGACAAGGAGGGGGCCGACGAACTGCTGAAGCGACTCGAGACGATGCTCCGCCTCGTCTCCGGGTACTTCGGCAAGAAGAACCCGCGGCTGATCGAGATGTATGTCGCCAAAGACATCGACTCCTGGCCGGAAGACGTGCTCTCGAAGCTCGAGCCGCAGGGGATCGCGAAGATCCGGCGTCGCGAAGGGGTGACGCTGAGCCTCACGCTCCGGACCGTCTCGACGGGACGTCCGATCGAGGGGAAGTCGGTCGTCTATGCCTATTGTGACCGCGGTGTTCCTCAGCATGAGGCGGTCCACGCCTATTGCGCCCAGGCGTTCGGATCGACCGGGCCCGTCTGGTATGCCGAGGGGATGGCGGAGGTCGGCCAGTACTGGCATGAGAACGACAAGAGCGTGAATGCCCATCCGATCGTGATCGAGTACCTCAAGTCGACGGACCCCAAGCCGGTCGAGGCGATCGTCAACAATCCGCTCGAAGAGACGGGAGACTCCTGGGAGAACTACGCGTCCCGGTGGGCGCTCTGCCATCTGCTGGGATTCAACGACAACTACACGCAGCGGTTCAAACCGCTCGGTCTCGCGCTCCTTGCCGAGCAGCGTGACGCCTCCTTCTGGGCGGTCTATGGGACGCAGGCGAAGGAGATCGACTTCGAGTACCGCCAGTTCCTCCAGCACATCGAGCCGGGTTACCGCGTCGACCTCTGCAGCTGGGACTGGAAAGCCCGCGGCAAGCCTCTCAAGGGGACGAGCTCCATCAAGGTTCCGCTCAAGGCGGACCGCGGCTGGCAGCCCGCGCGGATCCGCGTGACCGAGGGGACGGAGTACGGACTGTCAGCGACCGGCGAGTGGAAGCGGTCGAAGAATGGCGACAAGCACGGCGTCGCCGGAGGCGAGGACGGCAAGGGGAAGCTGGTCGGCGTGCTGTTCCAGGACTACAAGCTGAGCGAACCGTTCGAGATCGGCGGCGAGTCGACGTGGACGGCCCCCTCGGAAGGGGACCTGTTCCTCCGCTGCGCCGATGACTGGGGGAGTCTGTCGGACAACTCCGGAACCGTGACGGTAACCGTGCGGCTCAAGAAGTAGCCGGACGTGTTGCGCGTCGCGGACAGAATCCGCCTGTTTCCGGTGCAGCCGGTTACGACCGCGGGCGGGCCAGGGTGACTTTGACCTTCACCTCGGCCTTCTCCCGAAGGACGGTCACTTCGACTTCCTCACCCGCCTTGAACTTGCGGATCGCCAGGTCGAAATCGTCGAGGCTTCCGATCTTCTGACCACCCAGGCCGGTGATGACGTCTCCGGCCTTCACGCCCCCCTTCTCGGCCGGACTTCCCGGCGCGACACCCTGGATGGCGTAGCCCTTTGCGTCGCTGTTGAAGTCCGGAATGCTGCCGAAGTAGGGGCGGCTTCCCTCGCGGGCCATCTGCGAACTCCCCTCAATCCGGACATACTCCGGACGGGCCGGAGCCTTCGCGACCTCGACGATCAGCTTCTCGTAGAAGTCGCAGATCCGCCGCATCCCCTCGACGTTCAGCTTGTCCCAGTCGTCCGCCGGACGGTGATAGTCGGAATGCAGCCCCGTGAAGGCGTGCAGCACCGGGATCTTCTTGGCATAGAATGACGAATGGTCGCTCGGTCCGAACCCTTCGGGCTTCTTCGTCAGCTCGAACTTCACGCTCTTGTTGATCTCGTCGACGAGCCCGTCGAACGTCTTCGCGGTCCCGGTGCCGTACACGGTCAGCTTGTTGGCTTCGAGCCGGCCGATCATGTCGAGGTTGAACATGGCGATCGTCTGCTCGAGCGGAATGTCCGGCGTCTTGACGTAGTGAGCCGACCCGAGAAGCCCCCGTTCTTCGCCGGTAAAGGCGATGAAGACGATCCGCCGGGGGATCGTCTCCCGGACCGCGGCCAGCCTGCGGACGAGCTCGAGGAGACCGGCGGTGCCGGAGGCGTTGTCGTCCGCCCCGTTGTGGATCTCCTTCGAGCCGGCCAGCATCGAGCCTTCCTCGCCGTAGCCGAGGTGGTCGTAATGCGCGCCGACAACGATCGTCTCGTCCGCGAGGGGCCCCGCGGCGGGCTCGAGAACGCCGATGACGTTCTTGATGTTCGCCTTCAGGATCTTGAGATGAACCTGCCCCGCCCCTTTCCAGCCGGTCAGTTCCGCGGTCAGCGGCTTGCCGGTCCGATCGATCTCCTCCTCGATCTCGGCCGTGTCCTTCTTCAGAACGCTCCTCAGGACCTTGTCCATCGCCTCCCGCTTCAAGTGGTAAATCGGGATCGACTCGCCCGACTTCGGCCCGCCATAGCCGAACTTCATCAGCGGATCGGGATCGGCGGTCTTCACCAGGTCCTCGACCTCGCGGTAGTGCTTCGCCGCGGCCGAAAGCTCCTTGAGCGCCGCGTCCCGTTTCGCTTCCTCGGCAGACTCGGCGTCGAGCTTGAGGGCCGCCGCGACGAGCCGTTCGCTCGCCTTGGCAAGCTGCTCCTTCACCTTCTCGGCATCCTCGCGCGCGGTGTGCGGGTCGTTGACGATGAGAATCCCCGCCGCCCCGCGGCGGAAGGCGTTGCTCACCTTGGTGCGGAGTGCCCCGTACTGGGCGGCACCGTGGCCCGAGAACGGCCCGTCCTTGGCCCCCTGCTGCGGCGTCCGGCGAAGGAGGACCACGACCTTTCCTTTGACGTCGACCCCTTCGTAGTCGTTCCAGACCTTCTCGGCCTCGATCCCGTACCCGACGAAGACGAGCGGCGCGTCGATCGTGCCGCTGTCTCCGAACGAAGCGACTTCGAAATCCTTGTTGATGACGAGCGACAGCTTCTCGTCCCCGGGGCCGGTCAGCGTCAGTTCGTTCGCGCCGTCCAGCTCGACGCCGTTCACGACTTCGAAGTCCTGGTAGGCATCGCCGCCATTCATCGTGACGTTGAGCCCCGCCTTCTCGAACTCGGAGCGGATGAAGTCCGCGGCCTTGTTGATACCCTTGGTCCCGAGGCCCCGTCCCTCCCATTCATCGGAGGCGAGCTTCTTGACGTCTTCCAGGAGCCGCGACTGGGAAATCGAAGCGGCGTCGGCCAGCAGGAGTGCGGAAGCGGAAAGGCTGAGAACGATCAGCAGAGCGGAGCGAATCGCAGCTCGCATGAACGTGATCCTGTGCAAGGGGAACGAAGCGGACAGGGAACGTGTCGGGAGTGTTCGCGCCGGCGACAGTGAGCGAATCCCGTCGCCGGAACCTGCAGTCTATCGATCGTGAACCGGGAAGCGAACTTCCCGGAGCTCTCTCCAAAACGCCAGAACGCCGGGTGCAACCTCTCAGTGGTGGTAATTCGAACTTTCCACGCCCTGAGCAATCAGCGTTCAGCCGTCAGCATCAGGCCGAGAACGGATTGCTGACTGCTCAGCGACGTCCCACCACCAACGAGCGGATGCACCAGGAATGCCAGAATGGTTGCGTCATCGCCCTGCGGCATTCACGATAAACTCCCTCGCCTCGTTTCCTCCTTCGACCTCCCCGCCTCTTCGTCGGACTTCCGTCCGGTCCCCCCCCGGAAACTCGCCATGTCTCGCCGTCTTCTCTCGTTTGCTCTCACGCTGGCCCTGACGGTCACGACATCCGCGGTCGCGGACGACTACTGGTGCCAGCTCCAGACCGATGCGGTCGAGAAGAAGGAGGCGGAGTTCGGCCACTGGGGATGGGTCAAGAACAACTACCTTCGCTGGTCGACCCATTCCAACCGGCTGATTCCGGTCTACACCTTCGGCACGCTCAGAGGGGGGAAGGGGATCGACCTCACGAGCTACACCGGCAAGAACAGCCCCTATCGCAGCGAGAAGGCCCTTCGGGAACTCTACGGGTATCTCCCCCCAAGGACTCTCAATCCCGAGGCGGACTATCTCGACCAGACGAACATCTTCGATATCCAGAAGGCTGCGCTCGAGGCGGGGCGGAAGCATCTGTTCCTCGTCGTTTTCGACGGCATGGACTGGCAGACGACCCGTGCCGCCGCCATCGCCCGGACCGGGAAGGTGCTGTACGACTCGGGCCGCGGGACCGGCCTTCACATGCAGGA
>JAEYWB010000370.1 GCA_023429275.1 Planctomycetota bacterium | reverse complement strand
GCCCGACCGTCACATGGCGCTGATCAACGAAAACTATCTGAAGCTCAAGGCCGGATACCTCTTCCCGGAGATCGGCCGTCGCGTCAAGGCGTTCGCCGAGGCGAATCCCACCGCCAAGATCATCCGCCTCGGGATCGGCGACGTCACGGAACCTCTGCCCCCGGCGATCGTCAAGGCGATGCACGAGGGGGTCGACGAGATGGCCTCCCGCAGCACGTTCAAGGGCTACGGGCCGGAGCAGGGTTACGACTTTCTCCGCGAAGCGATCGCAAGGCATGACTTCCAGGCCCGTGGCTGCGACATCTCCGCCGACGAGGTGTTCGTCTCCGACGGCTCGAAGTGCGATACGGGGAACATCCTCGACATCTTCGGCGAGAAGAACAAAGTCGCCGTCCTCGACCCGGTCTACCCGGTGTACGTCGACACGAACGTCATGAGCGGCCGGACTGGTGCCGCCGATGACTCGGGCCGGTACGCCGGCCTCGTCTACCTCCCGGCGACCGCCGAGAATGACTTCACCCCGTCTCTTCCGAAGGAGAAGGTCGACCTGATCTATCTCTGCTACCCGAACAATCCCACCGGGACGGTCGCGACGAAGGAGACCCTCAAGCAGTGGGTCGACTACGCCCGCGCGAATGACGCGATCATCCTGTTCGACGCAGCCTACGAGGCCTTCATCACCGACCCGTCGCTCCCCCATTCGATCTACGAGATCGAAGGGGCGAAGGAGGTGGCGATCGAGTTCCGGAGCTTCAGCAAGAACGCCGGCTTCACCGGGACGCGGTGCGCGTTCACCGTCGTCCCGAAGACCCTCAAGGGGCGCACGAGCAGCGGCGAGACGAAGGAGATTCACCCGCTCTGGAACCGTCGCCACACGACGAAGTTCAACGGCGTCTCCTACCCGATCCAGCGGGGCGCGGCGGCGGTCTACACCCCGGAAGGGCAGGCCCAGATCAAGGAGCTCATCAGCTTCTATCTGACCAACGCCAAACTTCTGCGGGAAGGGCTCGAGAAGGTCGGGATCAGCGTCTACGGCGGCGTCAACGCCCCATACATCTGGCTGAAAACCCCCGGCGGAGCGAAGAGCTGGGACTTCTTCGACCAGCTCCTCTCGAAGGGGCATCTCGTCGGAACCCCCGGCAGCGGCTTTGGCGCCTGTGGCGAGGGCTACTTCCGGCTCAGCGCCTTCAACAGCCGGGCGAACATCGAAGAGGCGGTCACCCGCTTCCAGAAGGTCGTCAGCTGATCAGCGGGGCAGGGGAGCCCGGTTTCTGACTGGGATAATCGGACAAATTCTCCGACGGTCTCCTGTCAGCGCCCACCCGCGCAGCAGTCACGTCGTAGGGACGGCTCGAACGCAAGCTCGAGCCGTCCGTTTTGCTTTCTGCCATGGCCGAACACCCCTCAGAAAGACCGCCGGAGCCTTCGCAACCGGTCATCTTGAGCTCGCCGCCGGCTCGGCCGCGTCGCTGGCGGAGAGTCCTCCTCCTCGGCGTTCTTGCGGGACTTGTCGTCGGCGTTCCGTGGTCCTACTGGAGCCGGCGGACAATGTTCGCCATCCATTCAGTTGGTGGCAGGTTCGATACGCATGCGGGATTCCACAGCTCCGTGAAATTCCTCGAGGCGGCGGAATGGGGAGGTGTGCGAGTCAGCTCGGAGACCTTTGAGGTCGTCCGGCGGGCCCTTCCGTGGATGAGTACCGACAAAGATCTTCGCGGTGTGGTTCTGTGGCAGTGTGACGTCGAAAGCGATTGGATTCCAAACCTTCAAGGACTGCCGACTCTTGAGATCCTCTGCCTTCACGAGCGCCAGGTCGGGCCCGAGCTCCAGAAGCTCGCTGGTCTTTCCATGCTGCGACACTTCTCCATCAATTCTGCATCGACGGGGTCTGTCACTCACGCCTCCCCCCTTAAGACCATCGAGTCTCTCTCGCTCTGGAGACCAAAACGGGAAGACCTCGGCTTCGCCGCACTGGCGGGACACAGCAACCTTCGGATCGTCGTCTTCGGCGATTCCCCGGACGCCGGCGAGTTTGTCGAACAACTGGCCCCTCTTCCGGCGCTGGAAGAAATCCAGTTTCAGAACTGCGGCGGTGTCACCACCGCTCAGTTCGAGCAGATGGCCAGGCTGACACGCCTTAACGCCCTCATCTTCTCAGGAACACGCGTCCTCGACGATGACGCTCTCGAGCAACTCAGCCGCCTGCCGAACCTCAAGACATTGCTCACGCGAAAAGCGATCCTTTCCCTCTCTGAACGCGGACTTGACGCGCTCACGCGGATGACCGCACTGCGGGAACTCTCATTCAGCACTGGAGAGCTGACAGCGTCGCAGGTCGCCGAACTCAGGCGGCGGATGCCGAACTGCGAGATCACCGCTCCGTGAGGTTCTGCGACACCCGTGAGACCGCCTGTTCGCGCCACTCCTGGGCCTCCCGCTGGCACTCGGCGACCCGGTCACGCATCAGCTTCACGAACGCCCCCTCCTCGCCGCGGCGGCTCAACTGCAGCACCGCCTCAGGGGGAATCGGATCACCGAAGACGATCCGGACTCGCCCCGGACGAGGAACGCGGTGCTTCCGGGAGTACGACTCGAACGCTCCGGCGACCCCGACGGGCAAGACCGGCACCCCCGATCGTCGAGCGATCGCCACAAATCCCGGTTTGAACTCGCCGACCCGTCCGTCCTTCGTTCGGGTCCCCTCGGGAAAGATTCCCACGAGATACCCCTGGCGGCAGCGGTCGATCGAGAGCCGTAGACTCTCTGTTCCCGCCGACTCGCGGCTGATCGGCATGACGTAGGTCCTCCGCAGGATCCACCCGATAACCGGCACGCGGAACAGGTTGTCGCGGGCCAGGTAACTGACGGGACGCTGCATTCCTGCGGCGACGAAGAGCGGGTCGAGGAAGCTCTGGTGATTGACGAGAAGCAACGCCCCGCTGGGGGGGACCTTCTCGAGACCGCGAACCCGATACCCGAACCAGAAGATGAAGACGTTCTGCAGCACGAACTGAAACGAACGCCACAACCAG
Source organism: Planctomycetota bacterium (assembly GCA_023429275.1). Lineage (GTDB taxonomy): Bacteria > Planctomycetota > Planctomycetia > Planctomycetales > Planctomycetaceae > Planctomyces_A. The sequence goes on along the minus strand of JAEYWB010000370.1, from coordinate 1,809 downwards.
TTCCGATGGAGCGGATCAACCGGGCGAGAAGGAGCGGCCGACATGCGTGAGCGACGAAGGAGCGGATCAGAGGATGTGTGGGCCGCATCGTAAGACCCCGCCCTGAAACGGGATAGCGACTCCGGATCTCTTCCCCCACATGCCGCGAGCCGCGTCGCGGAGATCAACGAATCTCCTGCGCGCCGTTGAAGCCCGAAACGCGGCGCGTCGACTCCGGAAAGCGGGTGACGGCGACGATCGTCGGCTGAGGGGCCGAGTCGCGGTAGAACTGGACGAACTGTGCGCCGTCGGGAAGCGTGCGAACTATCGCCAGTTCGCGAACGGTAAACGGCGTCGCTCGCGGTTGATCCTGCCTCAGCTGCGCGGTCCCTTCCTGGGCCAGTTGCTCCGCCTCCTGAAAGCCGCCGACCTGCGAGATCGCGACCAGGTTCTGCAGCCGGGCCTGGATCGCAGCGAGGTCCTGCAGGTCGCGGACCTGCGGGAACCGGCGCGAGAGGAGTCCGACGGCCGGGCACTCGACACGGTGGAACCGGCCCTCCCAGGCGAACTCGACGACCGTTGCCGCGGCGCCGGGAATCTGGCTGGTGAGGCCCGTCGTTCGGCTCGCCTCGTCAATCTGGAAGGCGAGGCTCCGGGAGTTGATCTCGAGCAGCCGGTGAGTCCGGATGACCTCCTCGACGATGCGGCTCAGCTCAGCCCGGGGGAGGGGAGGGGCGTCGGACATCGAGCCGTCGCCACTGCCGAGCCGGACGTGCCCGTCGCCGGTCACTTCCAGCGGGGCGGGAGGAGCAGCCCGCTGACCCCGACCGCCCGGTTCGACAAACGTCAGGCGAAGCAGCGGCGCGGACGAGGCCGCGGTGGCGGCCGGATCGACCGCGCGGGCGGCACGGTCCGTCCCGAAGGAGACCGCCACGGCGAGCAGCAGGAGGAAAGTGCGAGCGGGTCGCGACATCTTGTCAGTCCGCAGCGTAGTGAAACCCCTTCGCAGATCGTCCGCGGAGGGCGGCAGAGATTACCGGAACCGGATTGAGCGTCACAATCCGAATGATTTGCGACGTGTCCAGATGTGCGCCTCAAGCCACGGACCGGGACGACCACGAAACCGTTCACTATTCCTATCAGATTGGCCGGAAGGCGTTAGCGTCCGGTTCGAACCGCCGGCCAGCGCCCGCCGGCCAATCGACGCAATCCGAAATCCCAGGTGAGACAGCCGGCCCCAAGGCACCGATTTCGCGGCTCGAAGAGCCGGAGATCATGCCGCGAACCAAGTGGGGGGCGCAAAGAAAAACCCACCCGCGAAGGCAGGTGGGTTCGGCAATCTCAAGCACGCGTCAGATCAATCCTTCCGGATTCACTTCTCGTTGGCCGAGCGGATCTCTGCAGCAGGGGTGGCGGTCTCCACCGTGCTCTTCTGTGCGGCAAGTTCCCTGGCCCGCGTCGCGCTGATGCGGACGAGCTCGTGAGCCGCCATCAGCTGCTGGCGGGAGAAGTACGGCGTATCGGCCGTTCCGGCGTTGTCGAACATCTTGGCCGACAGCTGCTCCCAGGACATTCCGCTCGAAATATTCCAGGCGGCGGCCTGGGCCGTGGCCTGGTCGAGCTTGCCCGTCCCGATCAGCTTGCAGAGCTCCTTGAGCTCCGGCTTGTCGCTGTAATCCTCGACGCGGACGACCTTGTAGACGTTCCGCGGCGTCGGGGTCCGCTTGCCGTGCTCCAGACAGACCGAGGCAAACGGAACCTTGACGGTCTCCGCCGGGGGAATCGAGAAGAATCCACCGCCCCCCATTCCTCCACCGCCCATTCCTCCCA
>JAEYWB010000342.1 GCA_023429275.1 Planctomycetota bacterium | reverse complement strand
ATCCAATGGATCACGCCCGCTTGAAAGTCGAATGGCGACAGCAGCTGGAGATCAGGCGAACTCGGGACGCCGCTTCTTCAGCTGGTCCTTCAGACGCGAGACGATGCTCGAGTGCATCTGGCTGACGCGGGATTCCGAGAGGCCGAGCGTCTGCCCGATCTCCTTCATCGTCAGCTCTTCATAGTAGTAGAGGATGATGATCAGCCGCTCGTTGCGGTTCAGCCCCTTGGTGACGAGCTTCATGATATCCTTTTTCTGGATACCGTTCGTCGGGTCCTCGCCCTTCGTGTCCTCGATGATGTCGATCTCGCGGACATCCTTGTAGCTGTCGGTCTCGTACCACTTCTTGTTGAGGCTGACGAGGGCGACGGCGCTCGCTTCCGACTTCATCTTCTCGAATTCGTCGAGCGGCATCTGCATCTTGTCGGCCAGTTCGAGATCCGTCGGCGGACGGCCCGTCGCGGCCTCGATCTCCTTGCGGGCGTGCTCCAGCTTGCTCGCCTTGCTCCGAACGAGACGGGGCACCCAGTCCATCGTGCGGAGTTCGTCGAGCATCGCCCCGCGGATTCGGGGGACGCAGTAGGTTTCGAACTTCACGCCGCGGTCGAGATCGAAGGCGTCGATCGCGTCCATGAGGCCGAAGACACCGGCGGAGATCAGGTCATTGATATCGACTCCGTCGGGAAGTTTCTGCCAGACCCGCTCCGCATTGAAGCGGACCAGGGGAAAGAATCGTTCAATGAGACGGTTCCTCAGCTCCTCCGTCGGGCTCTGTCGGTACTCGAGCCAGACCTGCTGAATATCCGTCGTCGTGTCGGTAGCCATACACTCCTCCATGAGTCATTCCCACGGGGTGTCGTCTCTCCCTGGCAACCGGGGGAAGAGTCTCAACCTCGCGGAAGTCGCGCATCCGGCGTGACAGTCGATCACATCGTGTATCGACGAGTCCGGCCCGCAGTCTTTACGCAATCGTCAAAGTTCAACAGGACGGTCGTCTCCGGCGGAACAGGCAATTCACGGCGTCCTCCGCCCGCCGGGCGCGGAGTCGCCATGGTCGAAAGGACGGTCCGCGAACGGACACCCTCTCGACGAAACGTCGCTGGTAGTCGGGTTCGGTCCGCGGGCGCACCCCCTCCGTCTCGACGGGGACGTCGGATCCGGATTCGTGGCGCAGCGGGACCGTAAGCAGCGCTCTGGCTGCTCGAACTGATCTGATCGAAGTGCAGGGCAGGCCGTCGCCGTGACGAGTTCCTTCATGCGTACGAAGGAGATCCCGGACGGCATGCCGCCAACGGGCCGTCCCGACGAAGTCAGGCGGCTCATGTCTGTGGCAACGAGTTGTCGGGAGACTGCCCGGTGAGGGGAGTCTCGACGGAAGTTGTCTTTTCGGCGCGGCGTCGAAACGACGCGGCGCGCAGGAAGGTCGTGACGGACAGGCGAGGGGCTCTCACCTGCACAAGTCGACGGGGCGACGGACGGCCTCAGCCGCGATCACGAAGATCAACGACCGGGACCGATGCCGCGGGGATTGTCTGGCTGGACTCCCGACGGGACCGGGCAGGACGCGCGGCCCCGAACGAAGGGAACCTTCGATCAGGAGCGGTGGGAAGGGAGGTCGACGGGGCGGTGCCGACCGGCACCGGATGGGACCTCTCGATCGCGAGGCGGGCGGAACCCGCCGCGGGAATCGGGAGACCTGGCGGGTGGGACGTCCTGCGGGTTTGATCCGCGGGGCGGCGACAGCAACCAAGTGCGAGGGAGTGATACGCGAGCGATTTCTGAAGTGTCCAGATGATGGAAACGAGAATTTGCGGCGCCGCCGTCGCTTTGGCACGCGAACTCAGCTTGATCTTCATGAATTCCCTGAAGACCAGCGTTTTTTCAGGCCGCACAAGCATTTGCCGCCGGTCGGCCGTGTCCGGCGTCTCCTGCCGAATCGACCCCGATCCCCTTCGCGAACCGGCAGAATTGAGCGCAACGGCTGAGGCAGGAAATGCCGCATTTCGAGAGCTCGATGTGGGCCGCCGTCACAATAAAGCCGAAGCCGAGTGGAGCCCGCCCGCAACAGCATCCGGTGCGCGCCCCGGCCGCCGCGACGACAGTCCTGCCAGGGACGATCCCCTCAATCCTGGCCCTGAAGATTGAGCGTGCACCACAGGCTCGGGTCGCCGTCGTACGGAAACTCGGCGTCGAGGTTCAGCGGGAACTTCCCCAGCTGGGCGTCCCGAAGCTCGCAGAAAAAGCCGAGTTTCGGCTGCGACGTCGGATCGAACCCATTGAGCGTCTCCGCCGGCAGCCACGCGGAGACTTCGTAACCGTCCTTCAGGACCTTTGCTCCCGTCAGGATGTCGTCCGGGTCGATCCGCGGGGGATCTGCCGCGGCCCTCGGCACCGCCGGCTGCCGGATGGACGGATCGGTCCCGTTGGGGCCATCCCCGGTCGGGAGGAGGGCCAGGAGATGGCAGAACCGGGTCGCCCGGTGGACGTCCTGGACGTTCCGGGTGTCGATCCAGAGCAGAAGGCCGTCCGATTCGAGGGGACGATCGGGATCACAGCGGAGCGGGGTCGACTTCCCGGTCAGGCGAGCCCAGATCCCCAGCCCTCGGCGGTTCCAGCCGATCCGGAGTTCGAGGGGAGGGCGGGACTCCAGTGCGGACGGGATTAGAAGCCGCGCCCGTTCCGGCAGATTCAGCAGCGTTTTCCCCGACGATCCGGGAAGCTGAGGCAGTTCGGGAACAGAAAACTCCCAGCGGAACATCAGACCGGGAGGGAGCAGCGTCGCCATGACCACCTGGAGAGGTTAGAGGTGAGTGCTTAGAGGTGAGAGAAAGAGAGGAGGACGCGAGATGGTCTTCCTCTCTCTCGTACCTGGTCCCTGACCCCTGAGCTTCGCTCACCTTACTCCGCTTCGAGCTCGTACTTCTCTTCCTTCGCGGCATCCCCGCCGAACGCGGTGCGGAAGGAGGCCGCATTGGCATCAACCGTCTTCTCGGGGCCGACCAGCCGGAGGAAGTAGTTTCCACCCGCGTTCGACTTGAAGATCACCGCGACCATCTTGCTGCCGGGGGCCGCTTCGGTCCTCTGCTGAATCGGCGTGCCGATCGGCTTCTTATAGGTCCCCTTCAGCTCAACGAGGACGTATTCCCCCTGCTCAGACTTCCCCTTCACGGTCTTGAGTTCGCGTCCTTCCGACTCGAACTGGCCGACCCACCGCTGGACGTTCGCGTTGACCGACCCGCCAAACGGCGGAAAAACGACGACTTCCGCCCCGGCACTATCCCCCTCGGCGGCAGGAACGTT